>JAGPVK010000127.1 GCA_018067055.1 Sphingomonadales bacterium
TAAAGGCACCACAATCGATTTTGATGGAATCCAATATGCCCGACACCGACATTTCTCCCGTTCTGGTAACTGGCGCGGCCGGATTTATCGGTCACGCCGTCTCGACGCGGCTGCTCGAGCGCGGCGAAACGGTGATCGGGATTGATAATCTGAATGATTATTACGATCCCGCGCTCAAGGCTGCACGCCTCGCCAATCTCAACGCGCTTGCTCGCTTTCGCTTTGAGCAGATGGATGTTTCTGATGCCGATGGCGTCAAGACCTTGGTGCAAGCGCATGGCGTACAGCGGATTGTCCATCTCGCGGCGCAGGCTGGCGTGCGGTACAGTATCGAAAATCCGTTCGCCTATCAAAAGTCCAACCTGCAAGGCCATTTGTCGCTGCTCGAAGCCAGCCGCCACACAGAGGATTTTCAGCATCTTGTCTATGCTTCCTCCAGTTCCGTTTATGGCGACAAGCCGTTAGGTGGTTCGGGATTTACCGAAGCCGAACCGGTGAACGAACCGGTGTCGCTATATGCCGCCACCAAACGCTCGTGCGAATTGATGAGCCAATCCTATGCCAAGCTCTATGGATTTCCGCAGACCGGTCTGCGCTTCTTCACCGTCTATGGCCCCTGGGGTCGGCCAGACATGGCCTATTTCGGCTTCACCCAGAAGATTCTGGCGGGCGAACCGATTGAGGTTTACGGCGAAGGCCGGATGGCTCGCGACTTCACCTATATCGATGATATTGTCGACGGCATTTTGGGCGCTTTCGACCGTCCGCCGGAGCCGCACACCAACCGCATCCTCAATATCGGCGACAGCCGACCGGTCGGGCTTATGGACATGATCAGGACGCTGGAAGATGCGCTCGGAATCGAGGCGGAGAAGATCATGCGCCCGATGCAGCCGGGCGACGTGACGTCAACCTATGCCGACGTGTCGAAACTGCACGCGCTCACCGGATATGAACCCACGGTCATGCTGGAAGACGGCTTGCGCCGCTTCGTTAGCTGGTATCGTGATTTTTACGGCAATTTGCCGCCCCAGTAATAGTCGGCCCAGTAATTGCCGGCCCGGTATTATATAAGAGACTCAGCGCGATTCGGCGCGCAGCATGACTTGCTGCGCAACCAGTTTCAGCTGATCGTTGACGCCTTCATCCGTGCAGACACCATCGCTGA
The DNA here is from genome assembly GCA_018067055.1 of Sphingomonadales bacterium. Classification (GTDB taxonomy): domain Bacteria; phylum Pseudomonadota; class Alphaproteobacteria; order Sphingomonadales; family Sphingomonadaceae; genus Parasphingorhabdus. The sequence continues at coordinate 1,169 of JAGPVK010000127.1, forward strand.
AGATTCCGCCGGAGGCGTTGATTCCGACACCCATCGGCGTTGGCCAGCCGCGCAGCGAATGGACGATTGAGCGCAGCGCCGCCAGCGTGCTGCCGACCGCCTGCCAGCCATAGGCCGTCACGATCAGGCCTATCGGCAGGCCATCAAGATAGATCCGGTCATCGCCTGCTGTCTCTTCGATATAGTCGATCGCATTCTTGACCAGGCCAGAGACAGTGCCGTGATAGCCCGGGCTGGACAGAATCAACCCATCGGCGCGGCGGACCAGCGCGACCAGATCTTCGCCGGTCTGGTTGAGACCCGCCGGGTCAGAGCGATAATGCGGCAACGCCATCATCCGGTCGGATCCGAACAGGGCGGTTTCCGCTCCGGCGTCTTCGGCGGCCTTCAACGCGATCGCCAGCGCTTGCTCGGTCGAGGAAGTCGGACTGGTGGTGCCGCCAAGTCCAAGGATGAAGGGTTTTTTTATCATTTCCACGGGCCCGCCATACCGATGGTTGACGGACAATTGCAACGGACTTGTTTCTTAATTGACCGATTAAATCCGGCCCTTTAAGACTGGCGCAAATCGGGCGCGTTCTGAGCGCGCCTCTCTCCCTGTCTGACCAAAGGATATTCCCATGCGCAAATTTACCGAAGAACAGCATATGTTCCGCGATGCCTATCGCCGCTTTCTCGCCGACGAGGTCGCGCCGCGGATGGACGAGTTTCGCGAAGCCGGCATTGTCGATCGCGAGATATTCAAGAAGGCTGGTGACCAGGGCTTCCTGATGATCTGGCCGGACGAAAAATATGGCGGCATGGGCGACAATGACTTCCGCTACGAGCAGATCATCATCGAGGAAACCGCGCGAGCCGGTTGCGGCGAATGGTATAATACGCTGCACAGCCGTCTGGTCGGACCTTATCTCAAGAATATCGGCAATGAGGAACAGCGCGAGCGCTTCCTGCCGAAATGCGTCAGCGGGGAAACCATTCTGGCCGTCGCGATGACCGAGTCCGGTGCCGGCAGCGATCTTTCGGGCATGAAAAGCACGGCCAGAGACATGGGCGACCATTGGCTGCTTAACGGCTCCAAGACCTATATCTCCAACGGCATCAACGCTGACGTCGTCATCGTCGCGGCAAAGATTGACGGAGTCGATGACAAGCATGCGATGGTTTTGCTGATCCTCGAACGCGGCATGGAAGGTTTTGAACGCGGCAAAAATCTCGAGAAAATCGGTCTGCATGCGCAGGATACCGCCGAGCTGTTTTTCAATGACGTCAAGATACCAAAGGAAAATACCCTGGGCACGCCCGGCAAGGGCTTCATCCATCTGATGGAAGGCCTGGCCGAGGAACGGCTGATCGCGATGGTCGGCTATGCCGCCTCCGCGCGCCGGGCTTTTGATGTGACGCGCGAATTTGTTATGGATCGGGATGTTTTCGGCAAGAAATTGTCGGATATGCAGAATACCCAGTTCAAAATG
>JAGPVK010000431.1 GCA_018067055.1 Sphingomonadales bacterium
TTGTGAGCGCGGGATTGGGTACGAGTTTATTGCCACTTCGTTTGGGAGCGATTCCCGATATGTGGCTGATAACGATTGGTCCAAACCTCAAACGGTAAAACTCTCCCCACAAGCCCCCGTGGCATTCGGATTGTCAAACACAAAACCCGCGGTGACATCATCGACCGAATAGGCGAGGCCGGAGCAGCCGCGGCGCGAGGACAGATTTCCGCGCCCTTTTTCGCACGGCGAAAATTGCCCCCTAGTTCATCCGCTCCAAAACCAGTTCGGACGACGTCGCGCCCTCACCGCTCATGTAGACTTCCCCGCGCCTGACATGTTCAGGGTCGGACAAGTCAAAAGACAGTTGATGCTGATGATTGTCTGTCGGGTTTACCAAATTGGTCGCATCCCAGAAATCAAATCTGATCTTTGACGCTCCATCGGGAGTGGTCATCCGCATCCGGGGTTGATTGCCTTGCGGGCAATAATGGGTTGCGACAACATCGGCCTTGTCGCGATGGTAAAGCGTGAGCGAATGGGTTTTGCCCCGGCTAACCCAGCGTTCGATCAGCACGCTGTCCTTGGCAGTCAATTCAAACTGGATATGGAATTTCGAACCGTCCGTACCTTCCCGCTTCCAGTCTCCCACGAGCGCGGACATTTGCGCAAAAGAAGAAACCGGTGGTTCCAGCTCATCCGCCAATGCCGGTCCGGCGAGAATCATCGCGACAGTGAATATAGAGGCCCTGGTTTTCGTAAGCATGACGACCCCTTATACTGTGAAGGATTCCCCGCACCCGCAAGCGCCCTTGGCATTGGGATTTTCAAACACAAACCCAGCGGTGAAATCATCTTCCACCCAGTCCATCGTGCTACCGATCAGGTACAGCACCGAACCGCCATCAACATAGAACACGCCACCGGGGGTGATGATTTTCTCGTCGAACGGGACTTCCTCGCTCACATAGTCGACCGAGTAAGCAAGCCCTGAGCAACCGCGACGGGGGGTCGACAGTTTCACGCCGATCGCGTCGTCGGGGGCCTTGGCCATCAGGTCGGCGATGCGCTGTTCGGCGCCAGGCGTCAGAATGATCGCCGCCGGAATGTCACGGGTCTTGGTTTTCGTGTCGGTCATATTCTTTCTCCTTCTCCCCTCCCGTTTACGGGAGGGGTCGGGGGTGGGATTGTAGATGGTGATAGGCCCATCCAGTTCCGCAGCAGCCTCGTCCCCCGGACGAGGCCGGGAGCTGCCGAACTCCCCTCCCGCAAGCGGGAGGGGAACAATTCACAACATCCCCAATTCCAGCTTCGCCTCATCGCTCATCTTGCCCGGGTCCCAGGGCGGGTCCCAGACGAGATTGACCTCGGCATGGCCGACGCCGGGGACGCTGCCGACCTGCAGCTCGATCTCGCCGGGCATCGATTCGGCGACCGGGCAATGCGGCGTGGTCAGCGTCATGGTGACAATCGCGTGATTGTCAGGCGTAATCTCGACGCCGTAGATCAGGCCGAGATCATAGATATTCACCGGAATTTCCGGATCAAAAATGGATTTGAGCGTATCGATCACCGCTTCATAGACATCGCTGCCGGCTTCGCCCGCTGGCGCTGCCTCCGGTTTCTGCGCCAAAAAGCCCTCTAGATAGTCCTTCTTGCGGCTGAGCTTGGCCGAATCGCTTTCCGCTTCATAGGGCGATGGTGCGAGTACGGGTGCCGGTTTGTCCGGAGTGTCCACCGCATCTTCGACCTTCGCCAGCTTCGGCTTCTCGACCGATTCAACTTCTTCCACCAATATTTTCCGTTCTTCGTTCATATCGTCACCTTAGCCAAAAATCTTTCTGACGCGATTGATGCCGTCCACCAGGGCGGCAACATCGCTCTCGTCGCTGTAAATTCCGAAACTCGCCCGTGCCGTCGCCGGTACGCCGAGATAGTCCATCAGCGGCTGGGCGCAATGATGGCCGGCCCGGATCGCAACGCCACCTTCATCCAATATAGTGGCGACATCATGCGGATGCACGTCGCCGACCGCGAAACTCAGGATGCCCATGCTCTTGTCGGGACCAAAGACCCGCACCGAGTTGATCCCGGACAGCGCTTCGCGCGCCTTGGCCAGCGTGGCATTTTCATGATCCGAGATCACGTCCATGCCGATGCCGCTGGCATATTGAATGGCGGCATCCAGCCCGACCACGCCGACAATATGCGGCGTTCCGGCTTCAAAGCGGCCCGGCGGCGGCGCGTAGGTTGTGCCGTCGAAAGACACCCGATCGATCATCGACCCGCCGCCCTTCCATGGCGGCATCGCTTCCAGCGTCGCATAAGGTGCCCATAGCGCGCCGATGCCGGTTGGCCCGTAAATCTTGTGGCCGGAGAAGACATAGAAGTCGCAGCCGAGATCCTGGACATTGACCGGCAGCCGCGGCGCGGCCTGACAGCCGTCGAGCAACAGCTTCGCCCCGACCTTGTGCGCGATGACCGCTGCCCGTTTCGCGTCGAGCAAGGACCCGAGTACATTGGACACATGGGCCAGCGCGACCAGCTTGTGCTGTTCGGTCAAATTCGCTT
>JAGPVK010000450.1 GCA_018067055.1 Sphingomonadales bacterium
GTTCGGTCAAAGACCGTCTGGCCAATGTCGAGCGGATTGTCACCGACGACAGCCACCGGCTGACCCAGGAAATCGAACAATTGCGCGACAAGCGCGCGAACTAAGGGGGAAACAATGCCGATTGAATATATTGCCCTGATGATCCCCTTTGCAGGCATGGCGATCGGCGTCTTTGCAATCTGGACCAACCATCAACAGAAAATGATGGACAAGCAGGCAAAGATTTCTGCTGAAAAAGCGGCGCAATATGCGGTCGGCAACAACGAACTCGAACAGCGTGTGCGCGTGCTCGAACGGATCGTTACGGACAAGGGTTTCGACGTCTCGATGCAGATCGAAGATTTACGCGACGCTCCAGAAACAAAGGAACTGAACTGATGTTTGAAGAAATATGGGTGTTGATTCCCTTGGCTCCTTTTGCGCTCGGCGGGCTCGCCATCTGGACGCGACACCAAAGCAAGATGGCGGAAAAATATGGTCATCTGCCCAAAGGCGTGGACGCTGACACCGACCGGATGCGCGAAGAAATGAAATATCTGAAAGAGCGCGTCGCGGTGCTCGAGCAGATTACCACCGACGGACATAGCACCAAGCAACTCGAAAATGAAATTGAGCAATTGCGGGATCGCTAGGTCGGCATTGATTGAGGAGACAAGACATGGGTTGGCCCGAGGCAGTCGTTGCCATCATCATTATCGTGACCATCGGACGGGTGATGCGTTCCAAATATCGCGCCGAACACGGCATATTGGAGGATCGCAGGGGGAACGCAATCGGATCCCAGGCCAGGAACGAGCCGCAGACCGAACGTCTGCAAGAGGAAGTAAAATATCTCAAGGAGCGCGTTGCGGTGCTGGAAAAAATCGCCACCGACGATCGCGGTGCCCGCGACCTTGAAAACGAGATCGAAAAATTGCGCGACCGCTAAGCCGGTCCGGAAAGTAGAAGGACAAGCATGATGCAAGAACCTGCTTTTTACATGATCACCGCGGCCTTTTCGCTGATCGGTCTGACCGTTGTCTCGCTGGTGAGCCTGCGCGGCTGGCGCGACTGGATCGCTCTCAAGTCCCGGGAGATCGAACAGCGGCGGGAGGATAATCCGCCCAC
>JAGPVK010000452.1 GCA_018067055.1 Sphingomonadales bacterium
CCTAGCTGTTTGATCCCACGGTTTGATGGTGCAATCTTTTCTTTGAAATGGAAGGAAGCATTATGGGACAAGTTCGTCACGGGAGCGCCACGACCACGCACGCCGTAAGAGCAGCAATACAGCGATCGCAAGCTTCGCTCTCGGCGCTGAGTAAGGAACTCGGCATCAACCCCAAGACGGTTGCCAAATGGCGGAAGCGGGCGACGGTTGAGGATATGAAGACGGGTCCGAAAGAACCGCGTTCTACGGTCCTGACCGAGGCCGAAGAGGCCGCGGTCGTCGCATTTCGGCGTCATACGTTGCTGCCGCTGGACGATTGTCTCTATGCCCTGCAGCCGTCCATCCCGCATCTGACACGATCAGCGCTGCACCGGTGCCTGCAACGACACGGCATATCACGCCTGCCTGATATCGAGGGCCCCTCTCACACATGCAAGCATGTGTTGCCGGGCAACGGACAAGCCGAAGCGTCAGAAGTTCAAGCGCTACCCCATCGGGTTCTTCCACATCGACATCGCCGAGGTTCTAGACCGCTGAGGGTAAGCTCTATCTATTTGTCGGCATTGACCGCACCAGCAAGTTCGCTGTGACCCAACTCGTCGAAAAAGCTGACAGGCGCACTGCTTGGGAGTTCCTGCAGCACATGCTCGAAGCCGTGCCCTATCAGGTCCATACCATTCTCACGGACAACGGCATCCAGTTCGCCGAGCAGCCGCGGAACCGCAATACCATCTATTCTCGGCCAATGCGCTTTGACATGATTTGCGAAGCCAATGGGATTGAACACCGCCTGACGAAGCCGAACCATCCTTGGACCAATGGCCAGGTCGAACGGATGAACCGCACGATTAAAGAGGCGACCGTCAAACGCTTCCACTTCGACAGCCATGACCAGTTGCGGACCCACCTCGCGGACTTCATGGCAGCCTACAACTTTGCCCGAAGGTTGAAGACCCTCAGCGGTCTTACGCCCTACGAATACATCTGCAAAATCTGGACATCTGAGCCAGAAAGATTCATCCTAGACCCGATCCACCAGATGCCGGGACTAAACATGTCCTAAGTCCCATGTGCTTCTCTCCGCTACTTCCCGTTACGCATCGCGCTGGGGGTAGGATCCA
>JAGPVK010000149.1 GCA_018067055.1 Sphingomonadales bacterium
GACGGTAATTATGCCGGTATCGAGCCGCTGAACGGCGATATCGAAGCGGTGCGATCCGCCTTTGTCCGGCCGCATGATCATATGCAATGTTGGACCCGCGACAATATTCCCGAGCAGTTCGCTTATGGCAAAAATCCACGCGTGCCGTCGATCCTCTGCCTGCCCGAGATCGGCTGGGTGGTCTATCAGGATGTCCCGGAATGGATGACCGGAATCGGTGGCGGCCATGGCTATGACCAGCGGGAGCCGGACATGTTGGCCTTCTTCCTGGCCAGCGGACCAGCGATCGCCGCTGGCGGTCAGCTACCGATTTTCGATAATGTGAATATCTATTCGCTGGTCGCCCGGCTGGCGGGCGTGAAGCCGGGTGCAAGCGACGGCAACCTGGCTCCGTTCGAGCAGAAACTCGTCCCTTGATCCCGGGCGGATCGGCCTGCCATCATTGCAGCGGCTCGAAATCGGCAATCCGTTTATAGACCAGCTTGACCGGCTCGCTGTTTTTGGTGCTGCAGGTTTGCCGATCGACAATCCGGTCGCCCCGGAAACCTTCCAGTTCGGTGCCGTCCTCATTCAGCGTCAGCCCCATGCCGACCCAGATCTGGACTGCACATTTTTTCTGCATCGAGCGAGAAAATGGGCCGCGATGAGCGCCATAGATCAGGTTCCCGTGAACCGTTGCGGTAAAATCAACATCATTTTCATCATTGCTCGCGGACTGATCCCGGTATCGCGAGGTCAGGCTGAAGCCTTCCTGGGTGAAATAGAAAATCTCGCCATTCCCCTGCTGCCAATAGCCGGTCAGATCGCTTTCAGCTGTTCCGGATTGATCAGCATCGGGCCGTGCATGCACCGCGGCGCTGCCAACCATCATCAGCGCAGAAAACACATAGACCGCTTGGCGAAAAATCATGGCAGACTCCCGTTCCATTCTGACCAAGCACCTAGCCTACCGAGCCTGGCACGCTATGACCTTGATCACAGACGCTGCTTTAACAGCAATTGCTGCAGTTCCGATCAATTAGTTTACGCGTCTGCACATGCCAATTTCTGCTTCGTCGAGCAACCATCTCGCACTGGCCGTCATCGGCAACTACTCCTTTCCGCGCAACTGGGCATGCCGTTTTGCGGCTCGGCGCATCCCTGTTGAGCAAAGCGAGCAGCGGCATGTCTTCGGCGGCAATCGGGCAGCCCCAATGGCTGGAAAGCGCCTGGATCACCGTCGCAGCGCCGCCGATTAACACTCTGTAAATATATGTAATTTCTAGCAAATTATCGATATTGGCTTTGACAAATGTCGATCCGGAACACTTAAGCTCTGTCTGTGCAACCATCTGCACATCCAGGAAATATGGCGAGTATCTTATGCGTAAAGACGGGGTTCCAGATCATGATCGATATAGTGAGAATCAAAGCGACAATCGAGTCAGCGCACGAATTACTGCCATAGTCCACCAGCAAGACAATCCCGGTGTTCCAGTTTTGATCGGCAACCTGTCCCGCTACGGCGTCAAGGTGGAGAGCAATTTGCAGGTCGAAATTGGTGAGGTGATCAAATTGTCGATCGAAGGATTGGGCGATTTCGAGGGCGTTGTCCGTTGGAGCGGCGAAAATCAATTCGGCGTCCACAGTTTCGATACGATTGATCTCAACCTGATCCCGCGACCGAAATTGCTTCGTAAATAGCCGGGCTATTTTCGTCCAAACAGCTTTTCGACATCGTCCAGAGCCAGTTTCACCCAGGTCGGGCGACCGTGGTTGCACTGACCGCTGTGCGGCGTCACTTCCATCTCGCGCAGCAGCGCGTTCATTTCCGCGACACTGAGCACCCGCCCGGCCCGGACAGAGCCGTGGCAGGCCATGGTCGACGCAACATGATCGACGCGCTCCTTCAGGCTGAGTGCCTGGTCATAGGCGCCCAGTTCGTCGGCCAAATCGGTAACCAGTTCCCTGACATCGCCCGATCCGAGCATCGCCGGCGTTGCCCGCACCAGCATCGCAGTCGGGCCAAAGCGTTCCAGTTCGAGTCCGAAATCAGACAATTCCGCAATCCGCGCTTCGAGCCGGTCACAGGCATTTTCATCCAGTTCGACCACTTCCGCCATCAGCAGCGCCTGCGAAGCCACGGTGCCGCCTTCGACCGCCTTGCGCATCCGCTCCAGCACCAGCCGCTCGTGCGCGGCATGCTGGTCGACGATCACCAGACCGTCTGCTGCTTCCGCCACGATATAGGTTTTGGCGACCTGTCCGCGGGCGATGCCGAGCGGGTAGCGGCCGACATCGGGAACCGGTCCGGAGGCTTCCTCTGCCCGGCCCATCAGCGGCGCCAGATCCTCGTCCAAATCCAGTCCCGCGAACGCGCTGCGATCATCGCGGATTGACGACGGATAGGGTTGCTGCGCTACAGCCGCTCTACCCTGAGCTGTAAAAATGCTGGACTGTGGATCGGGCATCACCGGTTCGCTCTGCCATCGCCCCAGTGCCGATTCGGCTGGCCGCTGGACGGCGCGAAAACCGCCCTCGTCGAGCGCCTTGCGCAGGCCGCTGACGATCATGCCGCGGATCATCGCCGGTTCGCGAAAACGCACTTCGGTCTTTGCCGGATGAACGTTCACATCGACCAGTTCGGGCGGCATGTCGATGAACAGCGCGACCACCGGATGCCGGTCACGCGCGAGCATCTCGGCATAGGCACCGCGCACCGCTCCGACCAGCAACCGGTCCTTGACCGGGCGTCCGTTGACGAACAGGAACTGGTGATCGGCGACACCGCGATTATAGGTCGGCAAGCCAGCCACGCCGGTCAGACGAATCTCCTCGCGCTGCAGATCGACCCCGACGCTGGTGCCGCGCAGATCGCGGCTGGTCAGCGCAGCCACCCGCTCGGGTCCGGTTTCCCCGGCCTGCACCGCAATTGCCTTGCGCCCCTGGTGCTCCAGCGTGAACCCGATATCGGGCCGCGCCATCGCCAGTCGCCGAACGATGTCGGTGCAAGCGGCATATTCGCTGCGCGCCGTGCGCAGGAATTTGCGTCTGGCCGGCACCTTGGCAAACAGCTGCTCGACCCGCACTTTCGTTCCCGGCGGGATTGCGGTCGGTCCTTCCTGTACCAGTTCGCCATGATCGATCACCCGCGACCAGCCATCTTCCCCGGCCATCCGGCTTTCAATGGTCAGGCGCGCCACGCTGGCGATCGACGGCAACGCCTCGCCGCGAAAGCCCATCGTCGTGACCAGCTCGATCGCCTCGTCCGGCAATTTGGAAGTGGCATGACGTTCCAGCGCCAGGGCGATGTCATCGCGGTTCATGCCGGAACCATTGTCGGAGACCTGCACGAGATCGAGTCCACCCTCCTCCAGGCGAATATTGATCTGGCTGGCACCGGCATCAATCGCATTCTCGACCAGCTCTTTGAGGGCGCTGGCCGGGCGCTCGACAACCTCTCCGGCAGCGATCCGATTTATCAGGCTATTTGGGAGTCTTCTTATTGACATATCGCTGTTCCTAGCCCAAGCGACCTTGCCAAGCGACCCCTGATTTTTTGGGCGATTCCCATGGTTAACCTCATGACCCGTTCAACTTATTTATCGCTTGGATTAATTGTTGCAGCAATGTCTGCAAATAGTAGAAATTACGGACAAAATTATGTTTGAAAATCTGTTCAAGTTCCGTTCGCAAGATTTGGCGATCGATCTCGGCACCGCGAATACCGTAGTATATTTGCGCGGTCAGGGCATCGTTCTCAACGAACCATCGGTTGTTGCCATCGAAACCATCAATGGCGTGAAAAAGGTCAAGGCCGTCGGCAATGACGCGAAGATGATGATGGGCAAGACCCCCGACAGCATCGAGGCCATTCGCCCGCTGCGTGATGGTGTGATCGCCGACATCGATGTCGCGGAACAGATGATCAAGCATTTCATCCAGAAAGTGAACGGCAAGAGCAAGCTGTTCAGCTATCCCGAAATCGTGATCTGCGTACCCAGCGGCTCGACCTCGGTCGAACGCCGCGCCATTCGCGATGCCGCATCCAATGCCGGCGCGCGGCAGGTATTCCTGATCGAAGAACCGATGGCAGCAGCCATTGGCGCCGACATGCCGGTAACCGAACCGATCGGATCGATGGTCGTGGACGTAGGCGGCGGCACCACCGAAGTGGCCGTGCTCTCGCTGCGCGGGCTGGCTTACACGACTTCGGTTCGCACCGGCGGCGACAAGATGGATGAAGCGATTGTTTCCTATGTCCGCCGTCATCACAATCTGCTGATCGGCGAAACCACCGCCGAGCGGATCAAGAAAGATTTTGGCGTTGCCCAGGCTCCTGCCGATGGCGTTGGTCACACGATCCATATCAAGGGACGTGATCTGGTGAACGGCGTGCCAAAGGAAATTTCGATCAACCAGGGCCAGATCGCCGAAGCGCTGAGCGAGCCAATCGGCACGATCATCGAAGGCGTCCGCATCGCACTGGAAAACACCGCACCGGAACTGGCTGCCGATATTGTTGATCAGGGCATTGTCCTGACCGGCGGCGGCGCGCTGATCTCGGGTCTCGACGCGGCGCTGAGCGACGAAACCGGTCTGCCGGTGACGGTCGCCGAAGATCCGCTGGCCTGTGTCGCGATCGGCACCGGTCGTGCAATGGAAGATCCGATGTTCCGGGGCGTTCTGACCACCGCCTGAGCATATGATGGAACAACGACTGGAAGCGAAAGGATAAACCCATATGGCGCCGCCAAATAATCGGCGTCCAGGATTTTCCAAGCGGGCGCAGTACAGCATCTTCGCCAGCTATTTACTGGGCATTTTGGGAGCGGTCTTGGGACTGCTGCTGTTGCTCATCTCGTTCATCGATCCTCAGGGATTTTCGGCTCTGCGCACGATCGGCGCGGAAACCATGGCACCGGTCAGCAAGACCCTCTCGGAAATGGGTGGTGTCACCGGCAATGCCGGCGATGAAGTTTCTGCCTATTTCAATGCTGCATCGAAAAATGCCGCGATGCAGCGGGAACTGGAGCAGAATCGGACAGAA
>JAGPVK010000156.1 GCA_018067055.1 Sphingomonadales bacterium
CATCCAGCTGCCCCAGGTCATTTGTTCGGCCTTGATCCCGAGACCAGTCGAGTCCTGCGTGCCAAAGCGGCACCATTCGCTACCGACGCAGGTTTTCACCGTCCGCAACGCCTTGCCATAAGCGTGGCCGGAAACCATGCCAGCGACATTGAGATCGGCCCAGATCGCTGGCAAGTCCTCTTTCTTGATACCGAAAATATCAAGCCGCTGGCCGCCCGTAACCTTCACCAGTCGTGCTTCATATTTATCGGCGGCATCAGCGATGGCTCGAAGTTCATTGGGCGTAGTAATCCCGCCCCACATTCTGGGAACCACCGAGTAAGTGCCATCTTTCTGAATATTGGCGTGCATCCGTTCGTTGACGAACCGGCTTTGAGGGTCTTCCTCATGCTCCGCCGGCCACGCACAAAGCAGATAATAGTTGAGCGCCGGACGACAGGAAGCGCAACCATCGGGCGTTGTCCAGTGCAGTTCCTGCATCACCTGCGGGATGGATTTCAGTTCTTTTTCGAGGATATTGCGGCGAACATCTTCGTGGGTGAAGCTGGTGCATTTGCACATTGGCGTGACCGTGCGTGCACCGCCATAATCGTCGCCCAGCGAGATGCTGAGCAAGCTTTCCACTAGGCCAGTGCACGAACCGCAACTGGCGGATGCCTTGCAACCGGCGCGGACGCTATCGAGGTCATTGGCACCACTATCGATGCACGCGTCCACCTGTCCCTTGGTGACGCCGTTGCAGCCGCAGATTTCTGCGTCGGGGGACAATGCTGCAACGGCGCCGTCAGGGTCCAGCGAGGCCCCGCCTGAAGCAAAAGCCTGACCGAAAATAAGCGCTTCGCGGATATCTGAAATATCTTCCTGGCGCTTTAGAAGATCGAAATACCAGCTGCCGTCTGCTGTATCTCCGTAAAGCACGGCTCCAATCAAACGATCGCCCTTTACCACCACCCGCTTGTAAACCCCGAGGGACGCGTCACGCATGACGATGTCTTCGGTGTCGTCGCCGCCAGAAAAATCGCCAGCGGAGAACAGGTTGATCCCGGACACTTTCAGTTTGGTGGCGGTGACCGAACCGACATATCCGGATGGCGCGCTGGTCATGAAATCTGCCAGTGCTCGGCACATTTCCCACAGAGGGGCCACTAACCCGTAACAGGCACCGCGATGCTGCACGCATTCACCCACTGCCAATATCGCCGGATCGCTGGTTACCATATCGTCGTCCACGACGATGCCGCGATCGACTTCCAGTTCAGCCGTTTTTGCAAGATGGATAGATGGCTTGATCCCGACGGCCATCACGACAAGGTCCGCGCCAATTTCGGTTCCGTCCTTGAGCTTTACACCGGTGACATGGCTATCACCCAGTATTTCGGCGGTATCCGCCTGCGTAATGATCGTTTGCCCGCGCCGTTCCAGTTCGCTGCGCAACAGGAAACCTGCCGCTTCATCCAGCTGCCGTTCCATCAGAGTCGGCATCAGATGCAAGACGGTCACCTTCATCCCGCGCAGCGAGAGGCCGTGCGCCGCTTCCAACCCCAGCAGACCACCGCCGATCACGACGGCATGGCCGCCGGTCTCGGCTGCTGTCAGCATCTTGTCGACATCGTCGAGATCGCGAAAAGTGATAACCCCCGGCAGCTTGTGTCCGGGGACCGGTATGATGAACGGATCAGACCCTGTGGCAATCAGCAGCCGATCATAAGCAGTCACCCGCCCCGAGGCGCTGACCACCTCTTTGGCGTCGCGCTTGATCGCGATGATCGCGTCGCCGCTGACCAATTCTATGCCATTGTCATCATACCAGCTTTGATCATTGATGATGATTTCTTCAAAGCTCTTGTCGCCGGCCAGAACCGGAGACAACATTATCCGGTCGTAATTGACACGGGGCTCCGCTCCGAAAATGGTGATGGCATAGCGATCCGCATCGCGGGACAGGATTTCTTCCACCGCGCGACAACCCGCCATGCCATTGCCGATGACAACGAGACGCTCGCGTTCAAGAGGGGAAGCGAGTTCGTGCTTATCATCTGGTGTAACCGGTGCGTTCATCTACAAATTCCAGTTGTTAGAAACTATATCCCAGCCGCAGCCAGAATTTCTCGGTATCGACAGCGAAACTTTCGGCATTGTAATTGGCATATTTCAAACCGACGCTGACGACGTTGATCTTGAAGTTGAGCGCTGCATCAAATTCCGTGCCGTATTTCATGCTGCCGACATCGCTGCGATAATCATGATAGGCCGCGCTCGCGGTGATGCCGCCGAGCAGATTGACCTTCTTGCTTATGCTGACATATTTGTCTTCCAGACCCGCTGGTGGCGTGCTGAGAAAGACATCGGCCCAACCGTTAAACTTGTGCAGTGTGGCAAGCGGGGTCTGGAACCGATTTCCTGCACCATCGCTGCCCAGGCTCTCGTACCCCAGCTTCAAACCGAAACCGGAAAAGGATGTACCAACCGAACCGGCAATATAGTCGACAGAATAATCGGCGGGATTGGCTTTATGATCCTTTTGCACAGCGTAGCTGCCGGCGAGATCCAGCGTAAGGCCTTCGGCTACCGGAAGCTTTGCCGTAGACCGGAAACCGTATGTTGCGCTGGAACTAAGCGACACCGGCTGGCCTGCGTCAAAATCGAGCAAATAGGCGAAGCCCTTGAGATTAAACGGACCAAGTTTTGCGCCGGCGCCTAAAAATATAAAATCTCCGTCAAAGGCCTCCCGTGTTCCGGCATCCGCACCAAATATGGTGCGCTGGGAAATCGCGTATGTGGCTTCCAATGTCAGTGGTTTCAGCGCTGTTACAAATCCGCTGACGGCATCAAAAGTCTGTTCATTCTGCCGCCAGCCGACGCTGCCGACAAACCGCTGGTCGTCAATGTTGATCCGCTGACGACCAACGGTCAGACTGCCCTTGTCTTTTTTGGCGAACCTGAGTTGAATGCGGTTCAGTTCGATATTTTCCGGATCGGCAACGATGGAAAAAGGTTCGACGCCATTGCCTATGTTGGTATCATTATAGTCGTTTATAACGCCAAGCGTTGCTTCGCTCTCGATCAGAAACGATAGACCCATGTCACTGGCCAACTCAATACCAGCCCGCGCCCGCATGGTCAGAGAATCGGCGCTGGTCACCGGCTGGCCAACATGCTCATAGGCAAGCCGCGCATCAAAAATCGGGTCCAGCGCCAAGCCTTCTGCCACCGCAACCGGGCCACCCGTTCCGGCTTGGACCAATGACGGCGTGGCCACATTGGCAGCGGAAAAAAGCAGATAGGAAACCAATTTTGTCATCTTCATGTCAGACCCTTTTGAAATTGTCATAATTTTGCCGGGCATCCTCTCCGCTCAGGCCGCTTCTTGCTGCGTGCTCTTGTTCGGATTTCCATGTTCATATTCGGCGAGGAACTGCAGAACTTCCTGCCGGTAGGCGTAAAATTTGGGATGTTCGAGCAGCGCCTTGCGGTCGCGTGGTCGCGGCAGATCAACGTCGAGTATCTTGCCAATGGTGGCCTGTGGGCCATTGGTCATCATCACGACGCGGTCGGCGAGCAGGATAGCTTCATCAACATCATGGGTGACCATGATGGCCGTCACTTTCGTGCGGTTCCAAACCTCGATCAACACATCCTGGAGATCCCACCGGGTCAGACTGTCGAGCATACCAAAGGGCTCGTCGAGCAGCAGCAATTTGGGGGATAGGGCAAAGGCGCGGGCAATACCGACCCGCTGGCGCATGCCGTTCGACATGTCGGCTGCCATTTTGTCCATCGCATCACCAAGGCCGACGCGATCGAGATAATATTCGATGATGTCCTTCCGTTCGGAACGCGTGGTGTGGGGATAAACCCGTTCTACGCCGAGCGCGACATTCTGTCTGGCGGTCAGCCATGGCATCAATGAGGGCGCTTGGAAAACAACCGCTTTGTCCGGTCCGGCAATATCGATTTCGCGCCCGTCCAGAACAATCCCGCCGTCGCTGATTTCGTTCAATCCGGCAGCCATTGTGAGCACAGTCGACTTGCCGCAACCGGAGTGGCCGATCAGGGTAATAAACTCGCCCTTGTCCATCAGGAGATTTACGTCCTCGACAACCGTCAGCGAGCCTTTGGGCGTTGGATAGATTTTCTTCAGCTTGAAAAATTCGAGATAGCGCGTCGTGATCGGGCTTTGTGCGGCATCGAGATAGGCCTGCGGCAAGGTCGTTTCCCTGCCCTCCCCAGCACCTGACAGGTCAAGGGGTGTGATATCCGGCAAATTCGCGGACTCCGACGCAATCGCCTTTTGATCGCTGCTCAATATATCCAGGTAGCCAACAATCGTGTTGCGCAGTGTTTTATAGGCTGCACTTTCATTCATCGCGTCGCGCTCCCGGGGGCGCTCGATATTCACATCGAATATCTTGCCGATGGTCGCCGAAGGTGCCGGGGTCAATATGGCGACACGGTCGGCAAGCAGCAGCGCTTCATCGACATCATTAGTGACCAGAACGATGGTGCGCTTTTCATGCTTGCGGATGCGCTCGATCTCGTCCTGCAATTTTGCCCGGGTCAGTGCATCGAGCGCGGACAATGGCTCGTCCATCAACAGGATTTCAGGTTCCATCGCCAGTGCACGGGCGACGGCAACACGCTGCCGCATGCCACCCGATAGCTGCGCCGGTTTGCGATCCATGGCGTGGCCCAGCCCCACCAGTTCAACCTTTTGTTTGACCAGCGCGGCACGTTCTTCTTTCGATTTGTCCTGATGAACCGCATCGTCTGCCAGTGCGACTTTGGCTTCAACGCTTAACCAGGGG
>JAGPVK010000159.1 GCA_018067055.1 Sphingomonadales bacterium
CGGCATCATTTCGCCTTAGCCGATGGTTGGGGCAGGGGAAAGCCTGTCTGAAAGTATGTAGCCAGTTCTTGCATTACCCCTTGCTCCCCGGCGATCCGCGCCATATTCCCCTGCCATGGAATATGCCCTCGCTATCCTGATCTCCGCTGTTGCGATGACGCTGATCGTCGGTGGTCGCTACCTGCTCAGCAGCGGCTTTTTCGCCTGGCTGACCGATCGGGTGCGGCCGGGCCAATATGACCAGCTGAAACCCCAGATCGGCCGCGAAATCCGCTGGTCGCTGCTTTCTGCCGCTATCTATGGCATCCCTGCCGGAATCGTCGCATGGGGCTGGCAAAATGCTGGCTGGACGAAAATATATACCGATGCAGATCTTTACCCATTGTGGTATTTGCCAGTCTCGCTTTTTCTTTATCTGTTTCTGCACGACACATGGTTCTACTGGACCCACCGGCTGTTCCACCGGCCAAAATGGTTCAGAATCGCACATGCGGTTCACCATGACAGCCGGCCGCCAACCGCCTGGGCAGCGATGAGTTTTCATCCGGTCGAGGCGATCAGCGGGGCGATCGTGATCCCGGCTCTGGTCATCGCGATACCGATTCATGTGGCCGTTTTGGGTTTGGTTTTGCTGGTGATGACGGTTATGGGCGTCTCCAATCACATGGGTTGGGAAATGTTTCCACGCTGGCTTGTTCAGGGCAGGTTAGGAACGTGGCTCATAACCGCGACCCATCATGAAAAACATCATGAATTGTACAGAGGTAATTATGGCTTATATTTTCGCTTTTGGGACTGGATCTGCGGCACGGATATCGGGCTTGCCGATCTTCGGGGCGGTTTCGGCGCTGCTTCTCGGAGCAAGCGCGTCCGCGAGTGAAGCACCGGTGGCGGTGGCTCCTGCGGTTGCTGCTTCGATCGACCTGGCCATCACCGGCTTGCGATCGGAAAAGGGCGATGTGCTGGTCTGTCTGAGCACAAATCCGAAATATTTCCCTGACTGTGGCAAGGATGCAAAGGCGCGGAAAATCAAGGTTGCCGCGGCTGATGCCGACAATATCCAGATCGCCGGGGTAAAGCCTGGCACTTATGCGGTGGCGCTGATCCACGACGAAAATGGCAACGGGAAAATGGACATGCGGCTGTTCCTGCCACGCGAAGGTTTTGGTTTTTCCCGCAACCCCAAAATTGGCATGGGCCCGCCAAAATTCAAATCCGCGCAATTCACCGTCGGCGCGCTGGATGCCCATTATGCCGTGCGCATGAATTATATCCTTTAATCTGGCTGAAGTTAACCGTTTACTAGTATTCTGGCTGCATTTCAGAGCCAAATAGTAGGAGCAACAGTCAATGTATCAAGCCAGATATTCCGATTTTCATCAGATTGACAGCTCGGAGCAATTGCGACTGTCCGAAATTCTTGGTGCCTTCTCCTACGCGCTGGATCTGACCGAAGGACAGCCCGCTGGTCACAGTATCCGCGCCTGCTGGATCGGCACCCAAATCGCAATGGCCCTGGGAATGAAAGGCGACGCCTTGCGTGACGTCTATTATGCGGTTCTGCTCAAGGATCTTGGTTGCAGCAGCAACGCTGCCCGGGTCAGCAAGATGTTTGTCGGCGACGACCGCAAGCTGAAGCATGAATTCAAACTGCTTGGCCCGCAGCCGGAAGATTTCGGCGCGTTTATCGGCAGCGCTGTCGGCGTTGACGCCGACCCCGAAACCCGCGATCAGGCATTGGCTAATCTGGTCGAAAATGCCGGCGAGATCATGACCGATATCATGGCAACCCGCTGTTCACGCGGTGCCGATATCGCCCGGCAATTGCGATTTTCAGACGATGTCGCTCAGGCGATTGCGCATCTTGACGAACATTGGGATGGTGGCGGCTTGCCGCTCGGCATAGCCGGCTCCGATATACATCTGGGCGGCCGGATCGCTCTGCTGGCTCAGATTGCCGATGTCTTCTACACGGCTCGCGGCAAGGACGCCGCGCTCGCGGAGATTCGCAACCGGTCTGGCAGCTGGCTCGACCCGGAACTCTGCATGCTGTTCGGGAAATTGTCCGATTCCATCGGCTTCTGGGAAGAACTGGCGCTCGACGATCTGCCCGAACAATTGTGGGCGCTGGAACCGGCCGACCAGTATATTGCCGTTGACGAGGATTATCTCGACGATATCAGCTTTGCCTTTGGCCGGGTCATCGACGCCAAAAGCCCCTATACCGCTGGCCATAGCGAACGGGTCGGGATGATCGCTGACAAGATCGCCGAAAAACTGGGCATGGACGATCATCGCCGCCGGGTGCTGCGCCGTGCCGCAACCTTGCACGACGTCGGCAAGCTGGGGGTCAGCAGCGCGATTCTGGAAAAGCCGGACAAGCTGGATGCCGAGGAATGGCAAGTGATGCAAAGCCATGCCGTCCACACCACCGATATTCTCGGGCAGATCGGGGTGATGAGCGATATGGCGATGATCGCTGGTTCGCATCATGAACGGCTGGATGGCAAAGGATATCCGCTTGGCCTGGACGAACGCAGCATCGCCATGGAATCCCGGATCATCACGGTTGCCGACATTTATGACGCGCTGACCACCGACCGGCCCTATCGGTCGGCGATGACATCCGGCAAGGCGATGTCCATTCTGCACGGCGAACTGGATGTGGCGGTTGATCGGCAATGTTACTCAGCCTTGCAGGAACTGGTCGAACAGGGTCAGGTGGCATAGCGGCGCGACACGGCGGCATTTTGCCGAAAGCCGATCGATTCTCTATACTGCTGTTGGAACCGCAGCGCCGACCGTGCGTTTACCGGTTACACAACCAGTTGGGAATCAGTCTTGAAGAATCCGATCATATTTCGCCGTGCCGTTCTATACTCTCTCGGCCTTGGCCTGTCTTCGCCGCTAATGGCGCAGGAAGACCCGGCGTCGGTGCCGGTCGAACGGTCGGTCTTTGACGGCGAT
>JAGPVK010000174.1 GCA_018067055.1 Sphingomonadales bacterium
ATCTGGATCGGTGCGCCGATCATCATCGGGTCCGGCCTGTTCATCGCTTGGCGCGAACATGTCCGCGCGAGCAAGCTGGCGGTTGCCAAGGCGGAACCAAGCGCATAACCTCTCGCCACAAGGGGAGAGAGACGTGCTGAAATTCATATCGTCCATCGGGGTGGCTCTGGCGCTGCTGTTGGCCAGTGGCGCGCAGGCCGAAGAGGCACCGGCCAGTCTTCCCTATCCCGAAGTGACGGTCTTCGAAGCGGCCAGGATCATCACCATGGAGCCCGGCTATCCCGAGGCCCGCTATGTCGCCACCGCCGACGGGATCATCCTTGGCCTGGGTCAGACTCTGGAAGATCTGGAAGCATGGACTCGGGATCGCAAGGTCACCGTCGACAGCCGCTTTGCCAGGCAGATCCTGATGCCCGGCTTTATCGAGCCGCATGTCCATCCGATGCAGACGATCATGATGCTGCCGATCCCGTTCATCAGCCCGGAGGAATGGCAGCTCCCCGGCAAGACCTATCCCGCTGCCCGCGGCAAGGCGCAATATGAGCAGCGGCTGCGCGAGGAACTGGCGAAGAGCGAAGACAAATTGTTCATCACCTGGGGCCATCACAAGCTGTTCCACGGCGACATGGACCGGGTCGAGCTCGACCGGATCGCGCCCGACCGGCCGGTGGTGATCTGGCAGCGCAGCTTCCACGAGATCATCGCCAACAGCAAGGCGCTGGACCTGCTGGGCATCGGCACGCAGGAAGCGTTCACGGCTGAGTTCGACAAGCCCACGATCGACCCGGCGCACGCGGATTTTGCCACTGGCATCATCCACGAGACCGCGCTGTTCGGCGGCATCGAGAAGCTCCGCCCCTATCTGTTCTCGCCGGCCAAGGTGCAGCAGGGTCTGACCGACATGCGGCAGATGATGCTGGAGAATGGCGTCACCACCAGCGCCGATCTCGCCTTTGGCGGCTTTGGCGGACCGGAGATGGAGTCAAAGCTGTTCAAGAGCCTCTATGACCAGCCAACGACGCCATCGCGCATCCTTGCCATTCCGGTCGCGCCCCTGGTCACCGGCGATCCCAATGACTGGCTCAAGGCGATGAAGGCCAAATATGACAGCCCGAAATTCTTCTTCTCCAACCGGGTCAAGCTGTTCGCCGATGGTGCCTTTTTCGCCCAATATATGCAGATGAACCCGCCCGGCTACAGCGACGGCCACGAGGGCAAGTGGCTGACCGAACCGGAAGAGCTGCAAAAACAGACCGAGCGTTTCTGGGATGCCGGCTGGAACCTGCATACCCATGTCAACGGCGACAAGGGTCTTGATGTGGTACTCGGCATCACCGAAAAGCTCGCCCTCCGAAACGGCCAGCATATCGTCATGGAGCATCTCGGCTACTCGACCGAGGCGCAGAACCGGCGGATCGGCGAGATGGGCCTCTATGTCTCCGCCCAGCCGAACTATATCCGGATCCTCGGCGATGCCTATGCGAAGACCGGCATGGGCCCGGACCGCGCCGCGCAGATGAGCCGGCTCGGTTCGCTCGAGCGCAAGGGTGTGCCGCTCGGCCTGCACAGCGACTTCAACATGGCGCCGATCGACCCGCTCTATCTCGCCTGGGTGGCGAGCAACCGGATCACTCTCGACGGCAATGTCAAGGCGCCGGAAGAGCGGCTCTCGCTCGACAAGGCGTTGCGCGCGATCACCGTCGAGGCGGCGCAGGTGATCGGTCTCGACGCGATGGTCGGCAGTATCGCAACCGGCAAGAAAGCCGATTTTACCGTCCTCGACCGTGACCCCTATGTCGGCGGCGCGGCGAAGCTGCGCGAGGTGCAGGTGCAGGGCGTGGTGTTCGAGGGGCGCTGGTTCCCGGCGGAGTAAGGTTTGTGCTCCTGCGCAGGCAGGAGACCATCTCCTGATATTTCGTCTACCTGCAATGGTCGGTGTATCGACTTGCCAGCGACAATCGATCTTGGCCATTGTGTCTAGCCGATCGTTTCCGAGATGGACCCCGGCCTCCGCCGGGGCACCAGTCCCAAAGTTAGTCAAAGTTCGGGCCAATGACGGTTTTTCTCGGCCAGTGGTGCGACCGATTTTCTGCGCACAAAGACACAAATTCACAAAGGCTTAGAGCAATTTTCTAACACTCTTTATGCCTTGATGCGAGTCCGTAAAAGAACCCCCGTTCGTCCTGAGCCTGTTGAGCTGCAGGCCAGCGAAGCTAACGACTTGGGCGCCACGAACTGACCTCAACCGCGCTCACAATTAAACTTTACACAAACGCACCCTTTTGTTTTCCGCGACCTTTGCCCCAAAGCCGCAGCTTTCCGGTCTTGTCTCTCCGCCACCATGGCGGCGAGTGTAACCTTTAGGCGAACCGGGCGATCTGGTCCGGTTGGTTCCGGCGGGCGAGCGCTATCGCCGTCATCTTATCCAAATTGTCAAAGAGCCAAGACGAGGATAAGCGATTGAGGTAGGTGTAGGAAAGACCTATGTGCAATGCCGTCATGCCATGACGCCACCCGCTTTCCCCGAAGGCCGCGTTCGCTGCAAAGCAGGTCAATCGGTGCCAGACAGCGGGAACAGAAAGACATTAAACCGTGATGAACGCAAAAGCGGACATCGCCTTTGGTCGCTTTTGCCGGCAACAATTGGGTGGCGAGCGGTCATTGACTCTTCTTCCAGATGATGTCCGCTAACTCCCGAAGGCGGACACTAGATGCTCATTTGAATGCACCAATATTTGCTGTTGCATTTTTCTGAACCAAGACCGCCTTCCATCGAAAAAATATGCGCTGTCTGTGGT
>JAGPVK010000192.1 GCA_018067055.1 Sphingomonadales bacterium
GCCCAATCAGGCGGTTGGCGGCGACCGTGGCAGAACAGAAAAACAGCGCTTGATAGGTCTGAGCGCCCTGCACCACCGGCATCGTCCAGGAAGTGCAGCCGCGGCTGTGGCCCGGCGTGATATGCGCGGTGAGCGTGACATTGCCCAGCTTCAGCTGCTCACCATCGGCAATGATCCGGTCGACCTTGACCGGCGGCGCGTTCATCGCGCTGTCCTCCTCGGAACCCAGATAGAAGCCGCCTTCCAGCGCCGAGCGGTCGCCCTCGCTAGCAACCAGATTCGCACCGGTCAGTGTCTTCAATTCGGCAAGGCCACCACTGTGATCGAGATGGGCATGACTGTTGAGCAGGATTTTGACATCCTTGGGATCAAAGCCGAGTTTGCGGATCGCGTCGGCGACATATTGCCCCTCTCCCGGCATGCCGCCATCGATCACGATATGGCCGGCATCGGTCGGGATGAAATACATTCCGAGACCTTCGGTTCCGACAAAATAAATACCCGTCTTGCCGGTGCCGATGACCTGATAAGGTTCGACCGCGGCATACCAGCTGGGAAAGCTCTGCCGCCAGTCAAATTGCTCCGGAATCTCGTCATCGACCAGATTGGCGATCGTGTCTAACGTATCGCTGTTCGACCTGTTCGGGTCCGCAGGGGCTTCCTCTGTGTCCTGCGTCACCGGCGCGCAAGCCGCCAGTGCGCCTGCCAAAATACCTGCAATCCAGCGCATATCTTTCTCCTCCGTTCCATCACTTGCTAATGGGCAAAAGATGAACGCGCAATGTCCGCGCTATCGATCAAAAAAGCGGGCGGTATCTTGATCCATCGGAAACATCAGTTCGATCCGCGTCTCTCCGGCCTTGGTGTCCTGCACCGAGCCAAATTGCGCGATCACCGAGAAGAGCGAAAGGCGATGTTCGCCGACCCGGAAGATCGTCGGGATCACCGCCTGATTGAGATTGATCGACGCCATGTCGACTTTCCTGACCCGATCGTGGGAGGCCAACCGTCTGGCCAGCGCCGACAGTTGATCGTCCCCGCCCAGTTCCAGTATCTCGGTGCGCAGGCGCGAGAGGGAGAGCACCGCGACCTCGTCCCAATTCTCGATCAGCTCGAGTCCGGCGCTGTTGATCAATATATCAATCAGATTGGCCGGCCCGCCGGGGCTGGCCAATGCAAGGATCATCTGCGCGCCCTGATTGCTGTTCACGATATTCCAGTGGCGATCGATGGCATAGCCGGGGAAAGGGTCATGATGGATCAGCATCGTCGCAATCGCCTGATGGACCGGAGCCAGTTCCGGCGCATCGTCGGAAAGGCTGGGATAGACCGGCGCAAAGCCAGCGGCACTGAGCGCCTGATTGGCGGCAGGACGCGGCAACTGCAACGCCTCGGACAGGCGCAGCACCATCGCCCGGCTGGGGTTGGCGCGACCGGATTCGAGAAAACTCAGATGGCGCGCCGACATCTCCGCTTCCAGACTGAGATCAAGCTGGCTGAACCGCCGCGTCTTGCGCCAGTCCTTCAATATCGCACCAAATTCCGACGGCATGATCATCTCCTTGCCCAGATCGTCCCCGCCTTATGCCAGCAAGTCATGTCCCGTGCACTTACTCGAGAGGTAATTGTTTCAATGACCATCACATGCTCTACCGGCGATGAAACCGAATGAGGAGAATATCATGTCACCACAAGCCACCGGCCGCTATATCCGTATCGTCGGCTGTTTTTCGATATTTGTCGCGATCCTGTTTGCCCTGGCCGGGGTGAATGACTTTACCGGTGCCAATGATATATTCTTCCATCTCGCATCCTCCGGCGGCAATGGTGTTGCCGGGCTGGACACCCCGGAAGCAAAAATGGCGATGGCAATCGCCGGCGGCGTGTTTGCCGGGCTGATGGCCATGTATGTCTTCATCACCGCGCCGGGCGTGGAGCAGGGCAGCGAGCTGATCCGCAAGGGATCGATCACCACATTTCTGGTCTGGTTCAGTGTCGACAGTGCCGCGTCGGTGGCAACCGGCAACGCTCCGAATGTGATACCGAATATTATCTTTCTGATCGTCTATCTGACGCCGTTGCTGTTGGTGAAGCGCACGGCCTGAAAAAGTGCTGCCCCGCACCGAGTGCGGAGCACATGGCGATCCGGCGTTAGGTCCGCCCATTCACATCCTTGACCCATGGGCCAAAGGGCGAACTGCCGAGCATCGCGACTTGCGTTTTCGCACTGACATCATTGATCGCCAGTTGCGGCTTGCCGCCAGGATGAACCGGCAGGCGCAGCGGCCGCTTGCCCGATGCCATGGCAATCACCCCGGCAATGGCGCGCGGCACATCCATCGGATCGGTCGACCCGCCGCCGTTGCGCAAGGCGCCGTCGACCAGCGCCTGATAGGCGGCCTTGCGCTCGTCGTCGGCCCGCTCGAGCATCGGTGCGGTATAGCGATTGCCATTTTCCCAGATCTTGGTCGGGAAGCCACCAGGCTGGACGATGGTGACATCGACACCGTGCGGCACCAGTTCATAGGCCATTTGCTCGCTCATCGATTCGACCGCAAATTTGGTCGAACTGTAGAGACCCATGCCCGGCACCATCACCCGGCCGAGCTGCGACGAGACATTGACGATCAGACCGGATTTCTTCGCCCGCATCGCCGGCAAGGCAGCGCGGGCGACCCGCTGATAGCCCATGACGTTGGTGTCGAACAGCAGCCGCATCGTCTCGATATCCTGCAACTCCACCGGAGCACCGGTACCGATTCCGGCATTGTTGATCACCACATCGAGCGCGCCGCCATTCAGTCGCTCGGCCTCCGCAACCGCCGTCGCAACCGATTCATCGGACAAAACGTCGAGCTCGAGAATATCGAAAGCCGGGCCTTCGGCCATGGTCTCGCCGTAAAGTTCATCGGCTTCCTTGCGCGGCATATTGCGCATCGTGGCAAAAACCCTCGCCCCCAATGTCTGGTAATATGTCGCACCGAGATAGCCAAAGCCCGACGAGCAGCCGGTGATCAGGATCGATTTTCCGGTCAGATCCGGTTTGCCCTCTGCGGCGGTCGCCGGACCGGAGGTCAGCGCCAAACCGGTTGCGGCGGTGGCGCCAAGCAACTGGCGGCGGTTGAGTGAGATTGCGCTGGTTTTTTCAGCCATGGAAGGACTCCTAAATTTCAAAATCGCTGCTACACTAGCATAAAATCCGTTCCGGTGTGAGCGGGCTCAGAACGGAGAGCGATATGCAGATTTCCAAAGCCGGTGACGCGGTCGGCGCGATCATCGAAAATATCGATGTGACGCGGCTGGATGATCGGGAATTTGCAGAGATCCGTCAGGCCTTTTTCGACCATGGCGCGCTGTTTTTCCGCAACCAGAAACTGACCCCCGAAGCGCATATCGCCTTTGCCGAGCGCTGGGGCGCGATTGACTTCAACCGCTTTTTCAAGCAGCGCGAAGGCTATCCGGAAATTGCCGAGGTGCTGAAGGAACCGGACCAGCAGCTCAATATCGGCGGCGGCTGGCACACCGACCACAGCTATGACGCAGCGCCGGCCATGGGGTCGATCCTCTACGCGCTGGAAATCCCGCCGAGCGGCGGCGATACTTTATTTGCCAGCATGGCAGCGGCCTATGAGGCGCTGGATGATGCGATGAAGGCACGGATCAAGAACCTCAAGGCACGGCACGGCAACGCCCATGTGTTTGGCGAGGAAAGCGCGTATCGCAAGGCGGTCGGCGAGCGCTATACCAATGCCGATCAGGCCGGTCAGACCGCGATCCATCCGGTCGTGCTGCATCATCCTGATACCGGCGCCAAGGGGCTCTATGTCAATCCCGGCTTCACCCTCGAGATCGTCGATATGGAAGCGGAGGAGAGCCAGGCGCTGCTGCAGGAGCTATATGCCCATATCATGCAGGACCGTTTTCACCATCGCCACATCTGGCGCGAGGGCGATCTGGCGATGTGGGACAATCGGGCGACCTGGCATCATGCGCTGAACGACTATCACGGTCACCGGCGCTATCTCAACCGGATCACTATTGAAGGGATGGAATTGGGGTAGGTCTGACCGAAATCGAGCATGGCATGCGCAAGTTCGGTGTCGACAGAGAGGACGCCTCAGCATTTGAAGGGCTAGCGTCTGCGCTCGGTTGGAGAGCGGACGCTGATCTAATATTTTGCCGAAGTCTGGCAAAACCACTGCCTGGGACCAGTCAGCCGATCATGCTCGCCGCCGCTCGATTG
Source organism: Sphingomonadales bacterium (assembly GCA_018067055.1). Classification (GTDB taxonomy): domain Bacteria; phylum Pseudomonadota; class Alphaproteobacteria; order Sphingomonadales; family Sphingomonadaceae; genus Parasphingorhabdus. Next base: position 4,244 of record JAGPVK010000192.1, read on the forward strand.
TCGCCCGATCCTTCTCCTGACGCTCGATCGCTTTTCTCAGGCGGCCAATGCTGATTGGTCTGCTGATCAGAAACCCCTGCAACGCATCAAATCCAAGCGTCTCGGCTAGTGTTTTCTCCTCCTCGGTTTCTATGCCTTCGCAAACCGTGCTGGCGCCGAGAGCGTAAGCCATATGGAGGATAGAAACGAGAAAATCGATCAAGTGCGGCTT
>JAGPVK010000196.1 GCA_018067055.1 Sphingomonadales bacterium
AGGCACTTCGCGGCGGCCCGCCGGGCGCACCCAGCCTGCTTCCATCAGCACATCGAGCGTGCCCTTGGCAACCTGAACACCGCGGATGGCTTCGATTTCGGCGCGGCTGACCGGTTCATGATAGGCGATGATCGCCAGCGTTTCCATGCCGGCGCGGCTGAGCTTGCGCATTTCCGCCCGTTCCCGGCGCAACAGATGGGAGAGATCCTGAGCGGTCTGGAAATGCCAGCGGTCGCCGGTCTTGATCAGGACGATCCCGCGATCCTGAAAATCCTGCTGCAGGTCTACCAATATCTGGCGAATATCCAGCTCATCGCCGACATAGGCCCTGATATCGGCGATCGTCATCGGTTTTTCCGAGGCGAACAGCGTCGCCTCGACCGCCCGCTTGCCGATGTCCATGCTCGCGGGCATTGGATCGATCAGGCTGGTGTCTTCCCTGTCATGTTCACCCATGTGTCGTTGCCTTTATTCTGAGCGGTGCAAAACTGCCTTCCTGCTGCAATTCCAGCTTCCCTTGGCGAGCCAGTTCCAATGTCGCCAGAAAACTCGACGCGAGCGCCGATTTGCGCAGTTCGGGCGGTGCACCGGGCGGCAGGAAATGACGGATATCCATCCAGTCGATCGCCTCGCCCAGCATCATCGAGACCCGCGCGAGTGCGTCCTCCAGAGTCATCACCATCCGCTGGCGAACGATATGGATCGCCGGGGCGCTGCGTATCTTTACGCGGGAATAAGCGGTGATCAGATCATAATATTCCGCTTGCCATTGCCGGTCTTTGACCACGCGCAGACCTTCCGGTGCGCCGCGCATGAACACGTCGCGGCCGATCCGGTCTCTGGCCAGCAGCCGCGCCCCCGATTCCCGCATCGCGTTGAGCCGCTCCAGCCGCATCTGCAGCCGCAGCGCCAGCTCTTCCGGCGAAGGATCGATTTCCGGGTCCTTGGGCAGCAGCAGACCGGATTTCAAATAGGTCAGCCAGGCCGCCATCACCAGATAATCTGCCGCCAGCTCCAGCCGCAGGGTCTGGGCGCTGGCAATATATTTGAGATATTCCTGGACCAGTTCGAGGATCGAGATCTCGCGCAAATCGACTTTCTGGTTGCGCGCCAAGGCGAGCAGCAGATCGAGCGGCCCTTCCCAGCCGTCGATATTCAGCGTCAGCGAATCGTCTTCTGCTGCCACCGGTTCGGGCGGGAAAAAGAAGCCCTCTTCTGGTGGCGCGTCACTCATGCCGTTGCCGCCAAGAGCCCATCGCGCTTGTCGATCAGCTCGGCGAGCTCATCGTCAATATCGGCGTCTTTTGTGTCCGCAATCGTGGCCATCGCCTGATCCAGCCGTTGCCGGGTTTTTTCCGACATCGGGGCCAGCCGTTTGACGATCCCGGTCATGTCGTCCATCTTCGCCCAGCAATTGAGCGCGATATCGCAGCCTGCGGCCTGCGCCCGTTCGGCCCGCTCGGGGACGGTTCCGGAAAGCGCTTCCATATCGAGATCGTCGGTGAACAGCAGTCCGTCAAAGCCGATCCGGTCTCGAATGATATCCTGAACGACGGTTTTCGACAGGGTCGACGGTGTTTCGGCATCCCAGGCGGTGAACAGCAAATGGCCGGTCATGCCCATCGGCGCCTGGTTCAGCATCTGGAACGGCGCGAGGTCGAGTTGCAACTCTTCGTCACTGGCGGTCACCGTCGGCAAGGCCTTGTGCGTGTCGACGCTGGTCCGGCCATGGCCCGGCAAATGCTTGACCACGCCGACCACACCTCCGCGTTGCAGTCCATCGAGTATTGCGCGGCCCAAGGCCGCAACCCGCATCGGTTCGCTGCCAAGCGCGCGGTCGCCGATGACATTATTGGCATCCGGCTGACGAACATCCAGCAGCGGATGGCAGTCTACCGTGATCCCGACTTCGCGAAGGCTGACAGCAATCGCCTGGGCATTGATACGCGCTGCCTCGATCGCGGTCGCAGGCGCAATGTCGTAAAGCCTGTCGAACACTTCCCCGGCCGGAAATTTGGGCCATACCGGTTCCTGCATCCGCGCGACACGACCGCCTTCCTGATCGATCAGGATCGCCAGATCGTCGCGGCCATGGATTGCCCGCAGATCATCGGTCAGCGCCCGCAGCTGCGCCTTGCTCTCGATATTGCGACCGAAAATAATATAGCCCGCAGGATCGCTGTCGCGAAAAAACGCCTTTTCGTCGGCGGTCAGGGTCAGGCCCGAAATTCCGAATACCGCCGGTGTCATAGCCATGATGAACTCTTCTCACGCAACATGTCTTATACTTGCGCCGTTTCGCAGCCGGGTAAAGGCCAAACCGCCCTTATCCACAGCGCTTCAACCATCAATTGCCTGAAAACTAGCGAACGACGAGGCAGCTTTCACCAGCGGCCTTCAGATTGTTGCATATCTGCTGGGCTGCCTCACGGCTTGGCGCGACCGCATTAAGCCGATAAATCGTGCCACCATCCAGTTTGCCGGGAATAATCTTCTTCGGCAGCGAACCGATCGATTCAAACCGGCGCGCATAGCCCGCCCAGCTGCTGTCGGCGAGACTGGCTGAACTGAAGGCACCCAGCTGGATCAGCGCGCTTCCCGCTGCATCTGCAGCAGGCGTGCCTTCGGCCTTGCGGATCGGCGCTTCGGTTGCGACCGGATCACCCATTTGTGCCGGTGTCTCCTGGCCTTCGCTGGCGGCGAAGCTGGCATCGCCTTCCCCCTCAAACTGCCGCGCCTGCGGATCGTCGGGACGAACCTTATAGTCGCCTTCCTGCGCCGCGATCAATTCGCCCGTGCCGTCCAGCCCGCCACCGTCGCGATTCTGCATCCAGTAAATACCGCCGACAATTGCCACCAGCAGCAGCAAGCCAGCACCGACGAACAAGGCCACCCGGAGCGGTGAATATTCGTCACCGTCATCATAATCTTCCGCAGATTCCAGCCAGGGCAGACGCTCTTCGTCGTCGAGATCAAGACTTTCGTGGGTGGTATCTGACATTACATGCTCCGTTAGCCAATGGACCGATCACATCGATTCTGCGGCCTCAACCCCCATCAGCGCGAGACCGTTTTTCAACGTCTGCCCGATATTCTTAGCTAAGAAAAGCCTCGCCGATGTCATTTCCGGGTCGTTAACCATTATGATCCGCTTCTCAGGCCGATCATTGCCCAGATTATAAAAGCCATGAAAAGCGGCGGCGAGGTCGTTCAGATAGAATGCGACTCGGTGGGGTTCACGCGATGCCGCAGCCGATTCGATGATCCGCGGGAATTGCGCCGCCATTTTGACGAGATCCATTTCCTCGTCACCCAGCCGGTCAAGATGGTCGGTCGAAGGCGTCACCCCTTCGTCAGCAGCCTTGCGCAAGGTCGACTGGATGCGGGCATGGGCATATTGGACATAGAAGACCGGATTGTCGCGCGAGGCTTCCATGACCTTGGCGAAATCAAAATCCATCTGCGCGTCGGCCTTGCGGGTCAACATGGTGAACCGCACTGCGTCCTTGCCGACTTCCTCGACCATATCGGCGATGGTGACAAAATTGCCCGAGCGTTTGGACATTTTCTCCGGCTCGCCATTGCGCAGCAGCCGCACCATCTGCACCAGCTTCACGTCGAACTTGGTCTTGCCCTCGGTCAGCGCTGCCACCGCTGCCTTGATCCGCTTGACGGTGCCGCTGTGATCCGCGCCCCAGATGTCGATCAGCTCGTCTGCCGACTGTGCCTTCTGGAAATGATAAGCAAGATCGCCACCGAAATAGGTCCAGCGACCATCGGATTTCTTGATCGGCCGATCCTGATCATCGCCAAATTGCGTCGACCGGAACAGCGGCAGCTCGACCGCTTCCCAATCCTCGATCACCTTGCCCTTGGGTTGCTCGAGCACGCCGTCATAGACCAGATCGCGCGACCGCAATTCCGCTTCGGCGGCATCCGCCTTGCCCGCTTCGTGCAATTCGGCCTCGGACGAGAAAACATCGTGCCGGATGCCGAGCAGGGCGAGATCCGAGCGGATCATGTCCATCATCCTGGCAACCGCCGCCTTGCGGAAGATCAGCAGCCATTCGGCTTCCGGAGCATGCTGATATTTGTCGCCAAATTCTGTGGCCAGGGCTTCGCCGACCGGCTTCAGATAATCACCGGGGTAAAGCCCCTCGGGGATCGTGCCAATGTCGTCACCAAGCGCTTCCCGATAGCGCAAGTGCGCTGAGCGGGCGAGCGTATCGACCTGCGATCCGGCATCATTGACATAATATTCGCGGATCACCTTGTTGCCGACCGCCTCAAGCAGATCGGCCAGTGCATCGCCGACCACCGCGCCCCGGCAATGGCCCATATGCATCGGACCGGTCGGATTGGCCGACACATATTCGATATTGACGGTTACGCCCTTGCCCTTGTCGGACCGGCCATATTCGCCGCCCAGCCGAGCGATTTCCAGCAGTTCATCGATCAGCACCGACGCAGCGACGCGCAGGTTGATAAATCCGGGACCGGCGATCTCCACCGATTGCACGTCGTCCAGCGCGCCAAGCTTGTCGGCGATTTTCTCGGCCAGATCACGCGGCTTCATGCCAGCCGCTTTCGAGAGGACCATCGCGGCATTGGTCGACAGGTCGCCGTGCGACGGGTCGCGCGGTGGCTCCACCGTCACATTCGATCGATCCATTCCGACCGGCAGAACGCCTGCTTCGGTCAATTCGTCCAAAATCGCATCGATATGTTTCTGGAAAATATGGAACAGCATGATTGGCTCAATTCGTCATAGGAAAAAGGCCCGAGTAGTTCGGGTGCACTGGTTTTTTCAATTCCGGCAACCCTTATCGGGTAGCGTTATACTGCAACTGCGCCGGGGTGAGCTGGAAACCGAT
>JAGPVK010000207.1 GCA_018067055.1 Sphingomonadales bacterium
ACCCCGAGCGAGCCGAGCAGGGAACGCAAGGGCCGGCGCACAATGCCGCGCAAGATGATCCGTGACGGTTCGTCGAGTTTTTTAAGCTTGGCGATGAGCCGCGCAATACCGCCTGAATAATTGGGGGGTACTGGGGGGCGCATGGCTTCAGCAGGAGTCAGCTTGCTGATCCGCCAGACGGTGTTTGCTGCACCGAGCATCACCACAGCAACGGCGATAAAACAGGACGCCAGAATGACGTCGGTTCCGGCGCGGTAGGTCAGGGCGGGGAAAACAAAAAACTCCTGATAGAGACCGGCTACACCGCGGCCCATCCATCGGCCGAAAACCAGTCCCAGAATCAGGCCGGGGAGTGATAATATCAATGCCAGCTTCGTATAATGCCAGACGATCTTTCGATTTCGATAACCAAAGGCCGTGAGCAGCCCGATAATCTCGCGCTCCGATTCCACCAGTCTGGTGAGCACGATATTGATAAGGAAGGCGGCGACCCCGAGAAAAATCGGCGGCAATATGGCTGTCATCGATTGCAATTGCTGAAGCTCATTGGACAGGAAACGGTCTGACAGCTGTTCGGATCGGGGGATCGCACCGGTTCCGCCATAAGGCTCCAGCAGAATATCAAGCCGGTCAATAACATTGCGCGCCTTGGCGCCGCGCTCCAGCCGGATCAGGACCTCGTTGTAGGCGTTGGTCGAATTGAGCGCGGCCGCCAGATGGTCCTCGCCCATCCACAAGATGCCGAAGCGGCGATTGTCCGGGAATATCTGCCCCGGACCCAGCGCATAGACATATTCCGGCGACAGCGCCGTGCCAACCACCCGCAGCCGCTGCTTCTTGCCATAAAGTACCGCGTCGATAGCGTCCCCCGGAGCAATGCGCGCCGCCTCACTGAATTTTTCGCTGGCGAGCACTTCCTCCGGTCGGGCAGGGTCGGGCAACCGGCCGCTCCGCAAAACCAAAGCATTGACCCTCGGCATCCCGGAGGGCGGCAATGAATGGACCTTGGCGGTAATCGGTTCGGAGATCCCGGGGGCATCGAGCGTCGCGCCTGCGGTCAGCCGTCCTTCGACGATGCTGACTCCCTCGATAGCACGGATCTCATCCACCAGACTGGCGGGAAAGCGCTTCGCCGATCCAACAATATCGGCAAAACGATAGCGGTCGTAATAAGTATCGCGACTGGCCTCGAGCGACCGGATCATGCCCACGGACATGACTACCATGCCGATACCGGCGGCGATCACCAATGCAATCGCCATCGCCTGGGTCCGCAACCGCCAGATGTCGCGCAGCAATTTGCGATCCAGCGCACCCATCCATATGGGGAGCACTACCATTTGAGCTCTGCGGGTGCGACCCGATCCGGATTTGCACGATCCTCGACCAGCGCGCCGTCGGCAAAGCGCAGCAGCCGGTCGGCCATATCGGCGATCACGACATTATGGGTGATCAACAGCGTCGTTGTGCCAAGCTCGCGATTGACCAGATCAAGCGCCTCCAGCACTTTCACCCCGGTCTGGCTGTCGAGCGCGCCGGTCGGTTCGTCGCACAGCATCACCTTCGGCCGCTTGGCAATGGCGCGGGCGATGGCCACCCGCTGCTGTTCGCCACCGGACAATTGGGACGGAAAATGATCGAGGCGATTGCCCAGGCCGACCATTTCCAGCGCTTCCTGCGGGGTCATCGGATCATCGGCAATTTCGGTGATCAGCGCGACATTCTCGCGGGCAGTCAACGCCGCCACAAGATTGTAGAACTGGAACACGAAGCTGACCGAATTGCGGCGATATTCGGTTAGCTGGGATGGTCCCAATGAAGTCAGTTCACTGCCTTCGAAAAATACCTGACCAGCGGTGGCGTCGTCGAGCCCGCCGATGATATTGAGAAAGGTCGATTTCCCGGATCCGCTGGCCCCGAGCAAAACCACCATCGCCGATTTTGGCAGATCAAGGTCGACGCCGCGTAGCGCATGGACCGCAGTTGGTCCTTCACCGTAGACTTTTGTCAGGCCCCTGACAGAATATAAGGGTTCATCGTCGGGACCATGTTTCTGCACGACTGGCGAGCGGGCCATCAGACTTCATGTTTGGCGAGCATTTTTGCGAGCGGTTCTGCTTCATCCGGTCCAAAATCCTTGGCTATTTCTGCCAGCACCCGAGCGCTCGTTTCGGTATTCATATGCTTGCGGATGACGCCCAGTGCGCGCGGTGCAGCGACCAGTATGATGCCCGCTTTTGTATCCGAGACGATTTGCTCGATCCTTTGCGCCACATCGGTCACGAAGCGATCTTCTTCCTGTTGCTGCAAGTCGGTCAGTTCATGTGCCCCGCGGCTTGGGGACTTGCTTTGAAAGCTCCGCCCCGGCCTGTCCGTGCCAAGTTCCGAAGTGCGCAGCGACGGGTTTTTATGCTCCTCGATCAGTTCCAGCACCGGTGCGAAGGCTTCTCCGATATTCTTGAACATCGCCATGCGGGACCCGTCGACCGCAATCACCTTGCTATCCTTGCGCACCAGCATCTCACTCTCCAATCAGGTTGTATTCCTGAAAACTTTCTAGGATGGGAGGAGATTGGCGGCGATAGGTATTGTTACTGACCCTGCTAGATCAACAGGCTACAACTGGGTCTGCTATACCTTG
>JAGPVK010000219.1 GCA_018067055.1 Sphingomonadales bacterium
TTGTCGAGGATGGCGTCCAGCTTGGGGTTACCACTTCGATCGGCATGTCGCGCTATGATGTGGAATCCGAAGGCGTTGATGTGCTGATGCGCCGCGCCGATATTGCCATGTACAGTTCGAAAAAACAGGGGCGAAACCGCCATTGCTGGTTCGATGCGAATATGGAACAGGAACTGCAAACGCGCAGTTTGCTGGAAACCGGCATGCGTTTGGGCATCCCCAATGGTGAATTTGTACCCTATTTTGAACAGCAGATAGATCTGGCAACCGGGAAATTGACCGGCTTCGAAATGCTGGCAAGATGGGAATCTCCGACGCAGGGACTGATCTCTCCGGAAATATTCATCCCGATTGCAGAAGAAACGGCGATGATCGGCGATCTGTCGATGAGCATCTTGCGACAGGCGCTTAACGAGGCCAAGGAATGGGACGATTCGCTGACGATTTCGGTCAATATTTCACCGATTCAGCTGCTCGATCCCTGGCTGGCCCAGAAGATCGTAAAATTGCTGGTCGAAAGCGGTTTTCCATCAAACCGGCTGGAAATCGAAATTACCGAGAGCTCGCTGTTTGAAAATCTCAGCCTGGCGCAATCGATTGTCGGAAGTTTGAAAAACCAGGGCATCAAAATCGCGCTGGATGATTTTGGAACCGGCTATGGTTCCCTGGCCCATCTGCGCGCGCTTCCATTCGACCGGATAAAAATCGACCGCAGCTTTGTATCGTCGATCCTCCGCAATCCGGAAAGCAAGGCCATCGTGAAAGCAATAAACGGACTTGGCGAAAGCCTGGGCATGCCGATCACGGCCGAGGGCATTGAGGACAAGGAAACCGAGAATGAATTGCGCATCATTGGCTGTGCCAAGGGTCAGGGCTGGCATTATGGACGCCCTCTGACCATTTTGGAAACCCGGAAGATTCTGGCCGAACGCAAGCTGCTGCCCGCTGGCAAACGTCCGGAACTGACGGCTGCGGCAGCAGATGCGGACAGCCCTGCCATCAATCAGAATGTCCTGCAGAAAATAGCTTAGGCCGGCCTGCCGTCACGGGCAGCTAGCCGAATTGCTGGACTCCCGCCAGCAGCATCCCTAAATCGCCAGTCATGACGACAGGACGCTTTCACAAAATGCACGGATTGGGCAATGATTTTGTCATCATCGATGCGCGCGCTGAAGATATGACCCTGTCCGGTGCACAGGCCGCAGCCATTGCAAATCGGCATAGCGGGATCGGCTGCGACCAGCTGATCATTCTGCGGCCGTCCAGCACAGCCGACGTCAGAATGCAGATTTTTAATGCCGATGGCAGCGAGGTCGAAGCGTGCGGCAACGCGGCCAGATGTGTTGCCAAATTGATCGGCGATGAAACCCGGATAGAAACGCAAGGTGGCATCATCATCGGTAATGCCACCGCCGATGGTGCCATTGTCGACATGGGCAAGCCGCATCTTGAATGGCAGTCGATCCCCCTCGCCTATGCCATGGATACGCTCAATATGCCGGTCGGCTGGGAGGATTTGCAAAATCCGATTGCTGTCAATGTCGGCAATCCGCATGTGATTTTTTTCGTCGATGACAGCGCGACCGTGGAACTGGATCGCCTGGGTCCGATGATCGAAGTCGATCCACTTTTTCCCGAGAAAGTGAACGTCAATGTCGCGCACATCAGCGACGGCATCATATATTTGCGCGTCTGGGAGCGCGGTGTCGGCCTGACCATGGCTTGCGGAACCGGCGCTTGCGCCACCGCTGTCGCCGCAATCAAGCGCGGCCTGGTGAGCAATCCCGTGCAGGTGGAATTGCCTGGCGGGTCGCTGGTGATAAGCTGGCAAGATGGCGAGCACATCCAGATGCAGGGACCGACGACCTATGTGTTTGCCGGTGAAGCAGACTGGGCGCTGTTCGGATGAGCGCACCGGAAATGATCAGCATGGGCTGCCGACTGAATATCGCCGAAAGCGAAAACCTGCGCCAGAATCTGGCCGCCAACAATATCGATGGCGACAATCTGATCATCGTCAACAGCTGCGCGGTGACCAACGAAGCGGTCCGGCAGACCCGGCAAGCAATCCGCCGCGCCAAGAAAGCCAATCCCGAGAAAGACATCATCGTCACCGGCTGTGCGGCACAGGTAGATCCGGCGATGTTCGCAGCCATGCCGGAAACCAGCGCTGTCGTCGGCAATGTCGACAAATATGATGCGGCCAATTTCAAGCTCGGCCTGCACAGCAATCGTCCCGATATCCGGGTTTCCGATATCATGCGGATCACCGAAACCGCGCCGCATATGGTCAGTTCTTTTGCTGACCGGTCACGCGCCTTTGTCGAAATCCAGAATGGCTGCGACCATCGCTGCACTTTCTGCATCATCCCCTTTGGCAGGGGCAACAGCCGATCGGTGCCTGCCGGTCTGGTAGTCGATCAAGTACGAGCTCTGGTTGACAAGGGCTTTCAGGAAGTCGTGCTGACCGGCGTGGATGTCACCAGCTATGGTCCGGATTTACCGGGACAGCCGACGCTGGGACTGTTGATCGAGCGGATCCTGAAACATGTGCCCGACCTGCCACGACTGCGACTATCCTCTCTTGACGGTATCGAGATCGACGATCGCCTGTTTGACCTGTTGACCGGAGCAGCACGGTTGATGCCGCATGTGCATTTGTCGCTGCAGTCGGGCGATAACATGATCCTGAAACGGATGAAGCGCCGGCACAGTCGCGAGCAGGCCATCGCCCTTGTTGAACGGCTGAAAGCCAAGCGCCCGGACATTGCCATCGGAGCCGACATCATCGCCGGTTTCCCAACCGAAAATGATGCGATGTTTGCCAACAGCCTGGCGATAATAGATCAATGCGATATTGTTCACGGCCACATATTCCCTTATTCGCCGAAACAGGGCACGCCGGCGGCAAAGATGCCGCAGCTTGACGGTAATGTGATTAAAGAAAGAGCGAAAATTTTGCGAAAGACTGTCGCTCGACGCGCGCAACAATGGCGCCAGACTCTGGTCGGCTCCCGACAGAATATACTCGCGGAAATGTCCGGAAGCGCCGGCTATGCGGAGAATTTCGCCAGCGTCCGGCTTGATGGTTCGGCAAGCAGGGGACAGATTGTTGCGGTTGAAATCACGGGCGTGCAGGACAAGCAATTGATTGGCAGGATGGCAGCGTGACCGAAAAGAACAGTTGGAAAGATCGCCTGTTTGGCGGGTTCAGCAAGACATCATCGCGGCTGACCGAGAATCTCGCCGGTCTGGTCACCAAGGCCAAGCTGGATGAAGCGACGCTGGATGACATTGAAGACGCGCTGATCATGTCGGACCTTGGTCCGGCAACCGCCGCATCGATTCGGGAAAAGCTCGCCGTCGAGCGATTCGAAAAAGGTCTCAGCGAGCACGCGGTGAAGGAAATCATCCAGAGGGAAATCGCCGCCATATTGGAACCGGTCGCGATTCCACTGGAGATTGATGCCTTTCCGCGTCCGCAGGTGATTCTGGTGATCGGTGTCAACGGCTCTGGCAAAACC
>JAGPVK010000302.1 GCA_018067055.1 Sphingomonadales bacterium
GCTTTCCAGGTCGTGCTTCCGCCCGAATTGGAATAGTCCGAATAGCGTGCGCCGGCTTCGACGGTCAGGTTATAGATGCCTGGTACGTTTTCTACGATCGGAATGATCAACTCGCCGAAGACTTCCTTGACGTCATACCGACCACTGAAGCTTGGCGACGGTGCGCCGGTACCCAATACTTCGTCCTGGGTGCCGCTGGCAACGTCAGAAAGCTGCGCAGCGGTATATTTGCGATATTCAGCACCGACAGCGAAACCAATTGGCGTATCCGCGAACAGGAAGCTTTCGGAGCCCAAGTCACCCGAAATGCTGCCGTTTACGACAGAGAGCGAGGTTTTAACAGTTTGACCACTTGGGGCATTGATAAACGCAGATTGCGCAGCAGTGATGTTTTGACCATCGCCGAACAGGTTGAGCGGAACGCAGCCGCTGCTTGGGTCAGAACAGGTATCCGCATCATCGGTACGGAGTGCCTGCTGAACACGCGATTTCAGGCCCCAGTTAAGACGGGTCTGAGAGCGGTCCGATTCGCCATATGTACCGTAAACATCAAAATCGATATTGTCGGTAATATTACCACGAACACCGGTCCAGATCTGGAACTGGTTGGTAACATATTCGGTCTGGCGATTGCCCTGCTCAACCAGACGACGGTTGATGGTGGTTGGCACTTCGAAGCCATCAGCGATGGCCGCAGCACAGTTGGCATAGCCAGCGCCAGCGATCAGATCCGCGTTAGTCGTATTGGCACAGAGCTGAGCCTGGATTGCTGGGGTAAGGAACGCGTTGTCCAACGGCAGCTGATAGGTGTCACCGAACAGTCCGGAAGGAGCCAACTGGAGGCTGACCGTGCTCTTGGTGAACATTGCCTTGGTATAGACTTCGACATTGTCGGTGATTTCATAGCGAGCTGAACCGAAGACGTTGAAGCGTTCCAGAGGAGTCTGGAAATAGTTGAACGGAGCAAAGTTGAAGGTGTTGTAAGCTGGAACCAAGGATCCCGTTGCGGGGTCATATTGAGCACCGTTCAGTTTTGTTGGAACGGTGGTACCCGAACCGATTTCCTGACCGCCGATGAACAGGGTCTTCTGCGAAATCGCGCGATCGCCCTGAAGCACTGGGTCAACCGTCTGATAGCCAACGCTCAAAACAGCGTTACCGCGGCCATCGTCAAAGTTGGCACCGATGGTGACATCGGTCCGGAAACGCTGTCCGTCACCTTCTTCAGCCATGCCGAAGGAAGCAGCCATGTCAACGCCAGCAAAGTCACGCTTGGTGATGAAGTTGGCAACACCTGCGATAGCGTCAGCACCATAAACCGAGCTAGCACCGCCGGTTACGATATCAACGCGCTCAACAAGTGCGATTGGAATGATGTTAAGGTCAGTCTGGCTGCTGAGGCTGGATGGTACCAAACGGGTTCCGTCCAGAAGCACCAGGTTACGACGCGAACCGACGTTCCGAAGGTTCAGCGTTGCAAAGCCGCCGCTACCGTTGTTCACGCTGCCGTTGATGCCTGGAGAAACACCGGGAAGTTCACCGATCAGTTCTTCAGCATTGGTTGCCTGACGAAGATCAATTTCGTCGCCGCTGACAACGTTAATCGGAGCAGACTGCTCCAGGTTAGGGTTGCTAATGCGCGAACCCGTAACAACGATAACGCTTTCGCCTGCTGCGACTTCTTCCTGGACATCCTGGTCTTGCGCGAAGGCAGGCGTAGAAACCATCGCGAGTCCGAGCACCATAGGTGCAACAGATGCTTTCAGGTTTGAATATTTTCTCATGTAATCCAGTCCCTTATTCTGGAGAGGCGGCCACCATGACCTGTCCCCGATTGTTGATCGATGGAAATCTGCACGCCCCAAACGCGCGGATTCGACCACCGAGTTGGCTGTCAATTGCAACAAGGTCGGTGACCTGTAAAGCTTCTGTTCAGCAAAACCGGCTGATTTTGTAGAGATTGTAACTATTTTGTCACAGTGTGGACTGTCGGAGAATCAGCCGGATTCGTATCCGTGCCGCTGCTCGTTTCTGGTCCGGGCCATCTGCGATTGCGCGCAGAACAATCAATTGCCTAGGATGACGCGATTGCTTATGTATCCCGACAATCAGAATGAAATGGCAGGAAAAATGGTAATGGTTGGTTCAAAATGGTATTTCACAGGCATGCTTACAGCGGCCGCTACTGTCGCCTCCGGCCTTGCTAATCCCGCAACTGCGCAGGAAATTGACCGGAGAAAGGCGCTGACGACACCGCCGGCAATCTATACCGAACTGGTGGCCTGCAAGGATATTGCCGCACCGACCGCGAGACTGGCTTGCTATGACGAGAAGGTTAGCGCGCTGCAAACCGCCCAGTCGACCAATCAGGTGGTCATCGCCGACCGGGAGCAGGTTCGCGAGGCCCGGCGCGGCCTGTTCGGCCTCTCGCTGCCAAGGATCAAGCTGTTTGGCGGCGATGGTGACGAAGGCGACGAGATCCAGGCAATCGACGGCGTCATTCAGTCTGCCCGGACGATTCGCGGCGGCAAGTGGGTGATCCGTCTGGAAGATGGAGCCGTGTGGCAGCAGACCGACACGCCCCGCGGTTCGATGCGAGACCCCAAAACGGGCGATACCATCGTCATCGAGCGCGCTGCTCTGGGCAGCTTCATGGCGAAAGTGAATGATGGCAGGGCGTTCAAGGTCACACGGATCGTCAACTAGGTCCGGGAAACGTCCCGGTTCAGTCCATCGGGCCGGTCAGCAACGTCGGATCGATTCGGGCATCGTTCCATTTCATCGACCAGTGCAGGTGCGGACCAGTGGCGCTGCCAGTTGAGCCGATCCGGCCAATCGGTTCGCCGCGCTTCACTTGCTGTCCTTCCTTGACCAGTATCTCCGAGCTGTGCAGAAACGCGCTGTTCAGCCCCATGCCATGGTCGATCATCAGCAGATTGCCTTCCAGCGTGAATGGGCTGGACGCGGCCAGTGTCACCACGCCGTCAGCGGGGGCTACATAATATGTACCGGTCGGAGCGGCGATGTCGACGCCGCTGTGATAGCTGCCGGGATCGCCATTATAGATGCGCTGCGATCCGAACTGTCCGGAAATCCGGCCCTTGGCCGGCCAGATAAAGCTCTCGCGCCACCCCTTGCTGTCACTGTGGACGGAGCGTGCGGCATTGATCTGGGCCAGTTCGGGGCCGCGAAGCGCCAGAAAAGCCGCGCTCCGGGTGGTCGCCCGGCGATTGATGCTGACATGTTCGATCTGCCAGTTGCGCGGGGCAATATTGATGAACTGGCGAAGGGTCTGGCCATTGTCGAGCGTCGCCACCAGATTTGCGGCCTGCCCGGCATCGCGGTTGAACGCGATAATGAACTTGCCATCCGCATCGATCGGGATGGGCGCGCCTTCAAAGGTCAGACTGCTGGTCCCGGCAGGGGCATCGCCGATCATCACGCCGCCCTGGATCGCTTCGCCGCTGAAGCCGAATTTTACCGCTTCGCGGAAGGCCGACTGTTCGGTGTCATCAGTTTCGGCTTGAACGAACGTCGCAGGCACGGCGACCGTGGCAACGGCCAACAGGCCAAGGACAATCCCGAATCGCCGCGTCACTGTTCGCCTTCGGGCAGGTGGGCGTGGGCCGAGATCTGGGCCGTGGCGTAGGGTTCCTGCTTCTCGACGCTCCAGTAGCGGAGCTCATCCAAGGGAATGGCTTCGCCGGTCACCGCGCACAGCACATGGTCGCCAGCGGACAGGGGCCGGAAGCCGTTCGGCATATAATGCAGCTTTGCCACCTTGTTGCGATTGGACATTAACATGGGACGTTCATACTCCTTGAAGTCTTTACCTGCGATTTACCGGGTTCTGAAATCTTGACCCGGTCCAATATATCGCGGATTTCCCTAGAATAAATCCTGCTGCCTGTCATCCGCCGGTTTTTTGTTGCGGCTCGACGGGCTTTTCGGCGACGATTTCGCGATCGTCCGGGATTCGGTGACCTGCGCGCCGATCGTACCGTCGGCGAAGTGCAGGTTGAGACTGCCCGCTGCCGCAGCGGCCTTGCGGCTGCCCACGAGCTCACCGTCGACGGAAGACACCCGGGCATAGCCGCGCTTGAGCGGGCCGTCGGGCGAGACCTGCTGCGCCAGTCGCCACAGCGCGTCGAGCCGCTGCTGCGCGTCTGCCAGTGGCCGCTGTACCAGCGAGACCGGCATAGCGAGCCGCCGGAACTGCTCCTGCGACCGCGCCAGCCGTTGCTTGAGGATCGAGGGCCGCAATGCGCCGGCGCTGCTGGCAAAGCGGCTGCGGGCCTGGCCGATATTCTGACTCATGCCATATTTCATCCGCTCGGAGATTTCATCGACTCGCTGCTGGTGCGGGCGCAGCAGATCGGCGAGCGCGGGCATGACCCGCCGCTGCGTCTCGAGCCGTTCCTGCGCCGTCACCAGGCCGCGCTGCACCGCTCTCGCCATGCGTGATTTTGTCTCGTCCAGCGAGATCAGCCATTCGGACCGAACCGGCACTGCCATTTCCGCCGCTGCGGTCGGGGTTGGTGCGCGCAGATCGGCGGCGAAATCGCACAAGGTGGTGTCGGTTTCATGGCCGACCGCCGAAATGATCGGAATGGTGCAGGCGGCGACCGCACGCACCACTTCCTCTTCGTTGAAGCTCCACAGATCCTCGACCGAGCCGCCACCACGTGCGACGATCACCAGATCGGGCCGCGCCACCGGGCCTCCCGCTTGCATCTGCGAGAAGCCGTTGACCGCCGCCGCGATCTGCTTCGCCGCGCCCTCGCCCTGCACCAGCACCGGCCATACGATGACATGGCTGGGGAAACGGTCCGCCAGCCGGTGGAGGATATCGCGGATCACCGATCCGGTCGGCGAGGTCACGACACCGATGGTCTTCGGGAGGAATGGAATGGGTTTCTTACGGTCCTGATCGAACAGGCCCTCGGCAAGCAGCTT
>JAGPVK010000235.1 GCA_018067055.1 Sphingomonadales bacterium
CAAGGGGATGTCGGATCAGGAAAGACGCTGGTAGCGGTGATGGCGCTGCTCTCGGCGGTGGAAGCGGGATATCAGGGTGCCTTTCTGGCGCCGACGGAAATTTTGGCGCGGCAGCATTTTGAAAGCCTGCAGAAACTGCTGGCGGGCGTACCGGTGAATCTCGCAATATTGACCGGGCGCGACAAAGGCAAGGTGCGCGAGGCGACGTTGATGGGACTGATGGATGGGTCGATCGATATCCTGATCGGCACCCATGCGATTTTCCAGGAACATGTACGCTACAAGAATCTCGCCGTGGCGATCATTGACGAACAGCATAAATTCGGCGTGTCCCAGCGTCTCATGCTGACCCAGAAGGCGGAACGGACGCCGCATCTGCTGGCGATGACCGCTACGCCGATACCGCGGACTCTGACGCTCAGCCAATATGGCGAGATGGACGTCTCGCGTATTGATGAGCTGCCTCCGGGCCGGCAAGCGATCGATACCAGCGTGATTTCCGATGCACGCTTGCCGGACGTGGTTGATGGTCTGGCCCGGCATATTGCCGCGGGTGGCCAGGCTTACTGGGTCTGCCCCCTGATCGAAGAAAGCGAGAAAAGCGATCTTGCTGCGGCAGAAGACCGGGCAGCGAGCCTGAAAGCGCGATTTGGCGATCAGGTCGGCTTGGTCCATGGCCGAATGAAGGGCCCCGAAAAGGATGTGATCATGGGGAGATTTCAGCGCGATGAAATCAAGGTACTGGTCGCCACCACGGTGATCGAAGTCGGGGTGGATGTGCCCAATGCCAGTCTGATGATTATCGAAGCCGCCGACAGGTTCGGTCTCGCGCAATTGCATCAGCTTCGGGGCCGCGTCGGGCGGGGCAGCGTCAAATCCAACTGCCTGTTGATCCGCGGTGAAAGCCTGAGCGAAACGGCTCGCGCCAGGCTTACCCTGATGCGCGAAACAAATGATGGGTTTCGGATTGCAGAGGAAGATCTTCGTCTGCGCGGGGCAGGGGAATTATTGGGCACCCGGCAATCCGGTGATGCGGGCTTTCGGGTTGCGACGCCTGCGCAGGTCACCGAGCTGATCGGACCGGCCACCGATGATGCCCGTTTGTTGCTCGACCGTGATGGCGGATTGGACAGTGAAAGAGGAAAGGCGGCGCGGATAGCGCTTTATCTGTTCGAACGGGATTGGGGCGTTAGTCTATTGAGGAGCGGTTAGCTCTCCAAGATTGTTGATCTTGTCCAGCATCGCCATGAAATCCGGTTCCCGGATCACTCGTTCGAACTTGAAGCCGTGGCGTCCTTCATGGGACCAGACAAGATAGGCTTCAATGCGTCCGGCTACCGGCAGGCGAACGATTACCCGATCCCCCTTCGCCATGTCGATCGGATCAGCCAACATCATCCCATTTGCAGAAATATTGGCAATGCGTACGCGCATTTCCTGATGCGGACGAGATTCGCAAATAGTTTCAAAATCGACCGAAAAACGCGTCGCACGGCGCGGATCGGGTGATGCCTCGGGCGATACAATCGTCATGTCCCACGAACTCCGTTAAATGGTTCATGCCGACAATAAGGATTGATGAAGAATAAATGGTAAACGACCGTAAACAGTGTTGATCGGACCTGAAGTCATGTCTTGCGCAAAAGCCCGTGTTTCTTCTTGCCGGCGGATATTTTCCGGTCTGCATCGGCCAGGTCGATCATTGCGCCAGCGTCGCCAACTGGCTCATCATCGATCCGGGCGCCGCCGCCTGCAACCAGTCGCTTGGCTTCCCCTTTTGATGCACAGAATCCGATTCCGACCAAGGCTTCGAGGATGGAGATCTGAGCTTCCGAAATCTCGAGCAGTGGCAAATCACCCCCCGCTGCGCCTTGTTCGAATGTTTGCTGCGCGGTTTTGGCAGCATCGGTCGCAGCAGATTGGCCATGCGCCATTGCCGTTGCGGCATCGGCAAGAATTTTTTTGGCCTCGTTGATGTCGGAGCCCTCAAGCGCTTCCAGGCGGCTGATCTCGTTCAGATCAATATCGGTGAAGAGACGCATGAACTTGCCCACATCCCGGTCATCGGTATTGCGCCAGAATTGCCAGTAATCATAGGGAGAGAGCCGGTCCGCATTCAACCAGATCGCTCCGTCGACGGATTTGCCCATTTTTGAACCATCGGCCTTGGTGATTAACGGGGTGGTGACGCCAAATAGCTCGGCGCCGTCAATCCGGCGGCCAAGTTCAATGCCGTTTACGATATTTCCCCATTGGTCGGAGCCGCCCATCTGCAATTTGCAGTCATATTTGCGCGATAACTCAAGAAAGTCATAGGCCTGCAATATCATATAGTTGAATTCGAGAAAAGTCAGCGGTTGTTCGCGTTCCAGTCTGAGTTTCACGGAATCAAAAGTCAGCATACGGTTAATCGTGAAATGGCGACCGACATCGCGCAGAAACGGGATATATTCGAGCTGGCCCAGCCAATCATCATTATTGACCATGATCGCATCGGTCGGGCCATCGCCGAAAGTCAGGAAATTCTCGAAACAGCCCCGGATTTTTGCAAAATTTGACGCGATTCCGTCATCGTCGAGCAATTTGCGTACTTCGTCCTTGCCGGAAGGATCCCCAACTTTCGTCGTGCCGCCTCCCATCAGCACAATAGGCTTGTGACCCGCCTGTTGCAGGCGACGCAGGAGCATGATCTGAACCAGATTTCCGACGTGTAGCGAATCTGCGGTGACATCAAATCCGATATAACCAGGGATGATGCTCTTTGTGGCAAGTGAGTCCAATGCCTTGGCATCGGTTAACTGGTGGATATAGCCGCGATCATTGAGTAGACGCAGGAGATCAGATTGATATTGGGTCATGGATGGGTGCGTTACATGGGGATGATGAAAGTCGCAATATGCGTTTGAACCTGCAATGTCATCCGTCGACGCCGACATCCGCCATCGATCAAGTCACCGTGCAATGGTCGATGTCCGAAACCGGAACGATTTGGCTGAGATATCATAGCGTCGGTCATGTCGAGGAAGTCAAACTGCCGGACCATCTCGATCAGTCGGAGCGCATGGATGGTTTGTGGCAGAATAGCTGCTTCGAACTGTTTCTGAAGGAGCCGGGGAAAGAGCGTTATTGCGAATTCAATTTCTCGCCGTCGGGCAATTGGGCGGCTTATGGCTTTGATCATTATCGCGACGGGATGAGTCCGCTCACACTGGCCCAGAACCCGGAAATTTTCATGGATTTCAGCGACACACATATTGGCCTGGAAGCGAGCTTTGGTTTGCCGGATATCTGGGTGCAAAAGGAATTCGATGCGGGGCTGTCGGCAGTGTTCGAAATGCAAGACGGAGAGAAATCACTCTGGGCTTTGGCGCATCCCGCGGGTAGGCCGGACTTCCATCATCAGGATGGATTTAAACTCAAAATGGAGGCTGCGGAAGGTTGATGAAATTTGGGATAGACAGGCTGATCGAAGATGCCGAGTTGCGCCGCCCGTTGGCGGGACAGAGAGTCGCATTGCTCGCGCATCCCGCTTCGGTAACGCGCGATCTTGTGCACAGTCTGGATGCATTGTCAGCCCTTGATGACATCAATCTGACCGCTGCTTTTGGTCCGCAACATGGTCTGCGCGGTGACAAGCAGGACAATATGATCGAGTCGCCCGATTTTAATGACCCGATCCACGATATTCCGGTTTTCAGCCTCTATGGCGAAGTGCGAAGGCCGACCGGCCAGTCGATGGGCACGTTCGATGTGGTGTTGATCGATCTCCAGGATCTGGGGTGCCGAATCTATACGTTCATCACCACCTTGCGATACATGCTGGAAGCCGCTGCCGAGCACGGCAAGGCGGTATGGGTATTGGACCGGCCCAATCCGGCTGGCAGGCCGATCGAAGGCACGCTTCTCTTGGAAGGATGGGAAAGTTTTGTCGGGGCAGGGCCAATGCCGATGCGGCACGGACTGACCATGGGCGAAATGGGGCGCTGGATGATCAATCATTTTGACCTTGATGTGGATTATCGGGTTATCGAGATACAGGGGTGGCAACCGGAAGGTCCCGGCTTTGGCTGGCCGGAAGATCGCATCTGGATCAACCCCAGCCCCAATGCGCCCAATGTGAATATGGCCCGCGCCTATGCCGGCACGGTGATGCTGGAAGGGACCAATCTTTCCGAAGGGCGGGGAACGACGCGTCCTCTCGAGCTATTTGGCGCGCCGGATATTGATGCGCGGGCGATCATCGCCGAAATGCGGCGGACGGCTCCGCAATGGCTGGAAGGTTGTGTGTTGCGGGACATCTGGTTCGAACCGACTTTTCACAAACATCACGGCCATTTGTGCAATGGTGTCCATATTCATGCCGAGGGTCCGGCTTATGATCACCAGTCATTTCGTCCCTGGCGGCTGCAGGCGCTGGCGCTCAAGGCGATCGGCACACTCCATCCCGGATATGAGTTGTGGCGCGACTTTGCCTATGAATATGTGGAAGACAGGCTGGCATTCGATGTGATCAATGGCGGACCGTCCTTGCGCGAGTGGATCGAAAATCCGTCTGCGACCGCGAATGATCTGGATGCACTGGCATTGCCGGATGAGCGGGTTTGGGGCGAGACAATAGGAGAGCATCTCTTATATTGATATGCTGCACTGCAACATATTTATTGCAATTGGTCCCGAATCTGATAATTTATAAAAATGTTACCGAGCAAAGAAATATTCGAAGGCGTCGCACTGAAAAAATGTGTGGCTGCGACCTATAACAACACGATTTTCAAGCTGGCACCACATATTCTCTACACGCGGCATGACGAGATGTATGTCGATGCGGTGCCGCTGGAGAAAGACGGTCAACCGCCAAAGGAACTCAAGATCGGAACATTCAAGCTTTCCGGCCTGAAAGATGTTCGGGTGGAAGACCTGCATTTCGAAATGTCCGAAATCTTCGAGCCGGCGGCCGAAAAATATGATGGCACAACCTTGCTGGCGGTCGAAGGCTAGCAATCAACCCTGCTTGCGGGTCAATTCTTTCATCGCATCACTCAGTCCGTCTACAGTTAGCGGATACATCCGGTCATTCATCAGTTCGCGGATGATTTTGACGCTTTGTGAATAGCCCCATTGTTTTTCCGGCACCGGATTGAGCCAGGCCGCCGCGGGATAGGTGTTGGTCAGCCGGTGCATCCAGGTGACGCCGGCTTCTTCATTGAAATGCTCGACAGAACCGCCCGGATGGGTGATTTCATAGGGGCTCATCGATGCGTCCCCGACGAAAATCAGCTTATAGTCATGGCCATATTTGTGCAGGACATCCCAGGTATTGGTGCGCTCGGAAAAACGACGGCGATTGTCTTTCCACAGGCCTTCATAAGGGCAGTTGTGGAAATAGAAAAATTCGAGATTCTTGAACTCTGATGTGGCCGCGCTGAACAGCTCTTCGCAGAGCTTGATGAAGGGATCCATCGAGCCGCCGACATCCAGAAACAGCAATAATTTTACCGCATTATGCCGTTCGGGGCGCATATGGATATCGAGCCAGCCCTGCTTGGCGGTGCCATTGATTGTCCGGTCGATATCCAGTTCGTCAGCGGCGCCTTCGCGGGCAAATTTGCGCAACCGCCGGAGCGCGACCTTGATATTGCGTGTTCCGAGAAGCTTGCTGTTGTCGAGATTCTGAAACTCGCGCTTGTCCCAGACCTTGATCGCCTTTTTCTGGCCGCCTTCGCCGCCAATCCTTACGCCTTCCGGGTTGTAGCCCGAATTGCCGTAAGGCGAGGTGCCGCCGGTGCCGATCCACTTGCTGCCGCCCTCATGGCGCTTTTCCTGTTCGGCGAGTCGCTCTTTCAGCGTCTCCATGATCTCGTCCCAGCTGCCGAGAGAATTGATCTTTTCCATTTCCTCTTCGGACAGATATTTCTCTGCAACCGCTTTCAGCCAGTCGAGCGGAATATCTTCTTCCTGCGTCCCGTAAGTGGTTTCGATACCCTTGAACACTTTCGAGAAAACCTGATCGAAGCGGTCGAGCAGGCCTTCATCTTTGACGAAGGTCGCGCGCGAGAGATAATAGAAATCCTCGGGAGTGCGTCGGATTACGTCTTTTTGCAGCGCTTCGAGCAGGACGAGATGTTCCTTGAGCGACGCAGATATGCCTGCGGCTCTGAGTTCGTCCATGAAGTTAAAGAACATCTCTGTCGCCCTTGCTTAGCGCGCTTCGCGTTTCGCCATGAACGCCAGCCGTTCAAACAGCATCACGTCCTGCTCGTTCTTGAGCAATGCACCATGCAATGGCGGGATTGCCTTGCTGGAATCTTTCGACTGCAGCACTTCGAGCGGCATATCCTCGTTGAGGATCAGTTTCAGCCAGTCGAGCAATTCGCTGGTGCTTGGCTTTTTCTTGAGGCCCGGGACGTCTCGAACATCGTAGAAGATATCCATCGCCTTTTTGACCAAGATTCCCTGAATGTCGGGGAAATGGACGTTGATGATTTCCTGCATCGTCTCGCGATCAGGGAATTTGATATAGTGGAAGAAACAGCGGCGCAGGAAGGCGTCGGGCAGTTCCTTCTCATTGTTGGAGGTAATGATCACGATTGGCCGTTCGACCGCCTTGATCGTCTCCTTGGTTTCGTAGACATGGAATTCCATGCGGTCGAGTTCTTGCAGCAGATCGTTTGGAAATTCGATGTCCGCCTTGTCGATTTCGTCGATCAGCAGGACCGGCAGTTCGGGAGCGGTGAACGCCTCCCACAGCTTCCCCTTGCGGATATAGTTGGAGATATCGTGTACCCGTTCGTCGCCCAGCTGGCCGTCCCGAAGCCGCGCAACCGCGTCATATTCATACAGGCCCTGATGCGCCTTGGTGGTCGATTTCACGTTCCACTCGATCAGCGGCGTACCCATTGCCTTGGCAATTTCATAAGCCAGTACGGTTTTGCCGGTGCCGGGCTCGCCTTTGACGAGGAGAGGGCGCCGGAGAGTCATGGCGGCGTTGACAGCAACCTTCAGATCATCGGTTGCAACATAGTCTTCGGTACCGTCAAAACGCATGA
>JAGPVK010000468.1 GCA_018067055.1 Sphingomonadales bacterium
TCCCCGAAATAATCCGAGGCCAGCGGCGATTTTTTGCGGTGCGGCTTGCGGGTCCAGCCGTATTTTTTTGCCTTGAACAGGGTCAGGCAGGGCCATTCATTGTCGAGCCGGGAATGTTTCAGGCGAAAGCCCTCGCGGACATAGGCGCTCACGACTTCGGCTTTCTGGCGGCTGAGCAGGCCGGCGAGCAGCAGCACGGTGCCGGCGGTTGACGCGGTGGCGATTTGCGGGGCGAGGGCGACCAGCGGGCCGGCGAGGATATTGGCAATGATCAGATCGAAGGGCGCGCGCTGGCGGAGCGCCGGATGATCGAGGCCGTTGCTCTGCACCAGCCGGATATGGCGGCGGCCATTGCCCAGCGGGATGGCGTTGCGCTCGGCGTTGCACTCGGTGACGGTGACCGCTATCGGATCAATGTCACTGGCGATGATTTTTGCGTCGCGCCACAGATGATGGGCGGCAAAAGCGAGCAGACCGGAACCGGTTCCGACATCGGCGATATTGCGAAACCGGTGTCCGGAGCGGCGTAGCTGGTCGAGGCTTTGCAGACAGCCCATGGTGGTTTCGTGATGACCGGTACCGAACGCCTGGCCGGCATCGATGCAGATATTGGTCAGTTTCGGATTTTCGGATGGCTGGTCGCTCGACGTATGGACATGGAAACGCCCGGCCCGCAGCGGTTCGAGGCCCTGCTGGCTGAGCGTTACCCAGTCCTCATTCTCGACGATCGTGACAATCGGCAACAGACCGGCATATTCCGCCGATGGCGACAGGGAAAGGAGATTTCCAACCAGTTCCGGGTCCGGCTCCTGCTCGCAATAGACATCGATCATCCATTCATCGGGCCGCTTCACATCCAGCTCGCTGGCGACGATGGTCGGGGTCGAGTCGGCGGAGCTGACGAACAGATTGTCCGCCGCCAGCGTCTGCGCCTCGGCCCGGGTGCAGGGGATCGAGACCTTCCAGGTTTCGGTCATCGCAGGCACCGGTCAGGCATGGACATTTTCCTGTTCGAGCCTGTCGGTGGCTTCCATCCACAGCGCTTCCGCCTTGTCCAGCTTGTCCTGCGTTTCGGCGCGCAATTTCATCAGGTCGGACATCGCCAGATCGGCATGTTTCGGATCCGCCGAGGCGGGATCAAACATCGCTCGGTCGATCGCCGAAATTTCAGCGCCGAGAGCCTGCATTTGCTTGTCGGCGGCGGTGATGCTCTTGCGCAATTCGGTCTGCTGTTTGCGCCGTTCGGCTGCCGCGCGGCGTTCTTCCTTGCGGTTGCCGCCGCTGGCCTTGCCCGACGATGATCCGGGCTGGTTCTTGCCGAGGACGAAATCGGTATAATCCTTGAGCGTGCCGGCAAATTCCTCGGCCTTGCCGCTGTCGACCATGACCAGCCGGTCGGCGGTCAGCTCGAGCATGTGGCGGTCATGGCTGACCAGGATCACAGCACCGCTATATTCGTTGAGCGCGTGCACCAGGGCTTCGCGGGCATCGACGTCGAGATGGTTTGTCGGTTCATCGAGGATCAGCAGATGCGGCGCATCGCGGGTGATCATCGCCAGCGCCAGTCGCGCGCGTTCGCCACCGGAAAGCTTGCCAACCTTGATCGTCGCCTTGTCGCCGGAAAATCCGAAACGGCCAAGCTGCGCACGCACCGCGCCCGGCTTGGCGTCCTTCATCAGCCGCGTCATATGTTCCAGCGGCGTATCGGACGTATCCAGTTCCTCGACCTGATATTGGGTGAAATA
>JAGPVK010000247.1 GCA_018067055.1 Sphingomonadales bacterium
TTCTGCGCCAGCGTTGATCAGTTCATGCTCGTCATGATAGCCCCAGTCGACCCCGACCGGGCGCACGCTGGCATTGACCGCCATCGCCATGTCAAAGCTGGTATCACCGATCATCGCCGTTGTTTCCGGTGCTGCGCCGGCTTCGGCCATCGCCAGTTCGACCATCGCCGGATGCGGCTTGGATGGGTGCCGGTCTGCCGTCTGCAGCGTGACAAAACGATCAGACAGACCGTGGGTTTCCAGCACATGCTGGAGCCCGCGATCCGACTTGCCGGTGGCGACACCCAATAGCCAGCCGGATGCCTCCAATTCTTCCAATAGCAGCAGCAGTCCGTCATAGAGCGGCTCGTGCACGCCACCCGCCTGGCGCAGTTCAAAAAAGCCGTCCTTGTAGGATTGCGTCACCGCCGCGACGATTGCCTCATCGCCCTCTGGCAGCAATTGCGATACCGCTTCGATCAGGCTGAGACCGACAATCCGCCGCACCAGATGATGATCGGGCGGGATCAGACCGTGCTTTTCAAACGCCTGATCCATCGAGGCGCAGATATTGGCCTGGCTATCGACCATCGTGCCGTCACAATCGAACAGAGCTAGTTTGTTGGTCATGTCTCTCCAAATTCCTGCATCAAATGAGCCATGGCGCGACGCCCGGTTGCATCCAGTGCCGCAGCCGCCTTTTTACGAACCGCAGCCGGTTTGTTCTGGCCAAGCTTGGCGGTCGGCCGCCAGGCCAGTATTTCCATTTCAAAGCCAACAATCGCGTCGACCATCTTGTCGAATTTTACCGCATCCATCTTGTCCCGCCGCCATGGCGTTTTGGGCAGCAGTTTCGCTTCATTCTGTGCGGTCAGATCGTCAAGCAGACTGATCAGGCCCTCGCGTTCCATCTGGCGCACCTTGCCTTCCAGTTCCAGCGCCAGATAATTCCAGGTCGGCACCTGGTCGTCCAGCCCATACCAGTCGGGGCTGATATAGGCATCCGGACCATTGATCACGCAAAGTGCCGGTTTCTTCGCGATATGTCTGGTCAGCGCATTGCCGCGCGACAGATGGAATTGCAACGCACCGTCGCCGGTTGAAAAAACCGGGACATGGGCCACGCGCGGGCCGTCCGGTGTGTCGGCAAAAATCATTCCGAAACCGATCTCCGCAATCATCGCCTCGAGCGCAGCCCGTTCGTCGGCGTCCTGATGATCATTGGCAGATTTGGGCCAGCGAAAGGCGGGATTGGGATGCATTGCTATTTCGGTTTCTTGTGCAGTGCCTGTTTGACCTTGGCCTTGTGCGGCATGTTTTTCTTGTGCGTTGCCTTGCCGGCATTGGGGCGTTCGCGCTTGCTCGGCTTGCCCGCCTTGGTCGGCTTGCCATCATTCTCTCCGCGACCGCGCCGTTCGCCGCGCTTGTCCTTGCGGATCATCTTGGCGTGCGCCTTGGCCTGCTGCTTGCGCACCATTTTGCCAGCCGGCTTCTTCTCGTCGAGTGGCAGGTCGCCGAGGCTGAGGTCGAGTCCAAGATTTTCAATGGTCTCGGCAAAATGGGTTGGCAGGTCTGCGGTCACGTCGAGATTGTGACCGTCGGGATGCTCGATCCGTAACCGCCGCGCGTGCAAATGCATTTTGCGGCTGATCGAGCCGGTCAGAAACGCGTCCTTGCCGCCATATTTGCCGTCGCCGACAATCGGGTGGCCGATCGCCGCCATATGCACACGCAGCTGATGGGTGCGTCCGGTATGGGGTTGCAATTCGACCCAGCAAGCACGGTTGCCCGCCCGTTCGATGATCCGGTAGCGAGACTTGGCCGACTGGCCATTTTCTTCGTCAACATGCATTTTCTCGCCGCCGGAACCCGGCTGCTTGGAAAGCGGCAGATCGATCACGCCATCGGCAATTTCCGGCACGCCCATTACAATCGCCCAATAGACCTTGCGGACGTCGCGACCGGAAAAACGCTTGGAGAAAAAGGCCGCTGCCCCGGGCGAACGCGCCAGCAGGATCACCCCGCTGGTATCCTTGTCGAGCCGGTGGACCAGCTTGGGCCGCGATTTCGCATCAAAGGTCAGCGCGTCGAGCAAGCCATCGAGATGAGTCGTGGTCTTGCTGCCGCCCTGTGTCGCCAGTCCGGGAGGCTTGTTGACGACAATCGCCGACTTGTCCTTGTGAATAACCAGTTCCCGGGCGAAATCGATCTGGTCCTGCGACAGGTCCGACTTGGCTTTCGCGACGCGCCCCGGCCGTTCGATTTCCTGTGGGGGGACCCGCAATATCTGTCCGGCCTGCAAGCGATCACCCGGCGCCACTCTTTTGCCATCTACCCGCAATTGCCCGGTCCGCGCCCAGCGCGAAACAATATTGAACGGCACGTCGTCCATGTGCCGCTTGAACCAGCGATCGACCCGGATATCATCATCGTCGGCAGAAATCGTGAACTGCCGGACATCCAGTGTCTTCAGCGCCTGCATCTGTTCCTTGGTCGAGCCCTGCGGGGTTTCTTCCTCAGAGCCGCTTTCAGCGGTTGGGTCAAAGCCGCTCATGCCAGCGCCCTGACCGTCATAAGGCCAGCGAACAGCGCCAGCACCGCGCCGATAACAGAGATCAGGGCGTAACCGATTGCGGTGCCCCATTGGCTTCGCTCGATCATATTGAGTACTTCCAAACTAAAGGTCGAAAAGGTTGTAAAACCGCCGAGCAGACCCACGCCAAGCAGCAGCCGCCAGGGCTCATCAGAAAAATTGCCGCGCGCCAGCACGCCAGCAAGCACGCCCATCAAAAAGCCGCCGCTGACATTGGCCACCAGCGTCCCGTACGGAAAGCCCATGCCGCCCAAATGGAATATCAGCCGGCCGAGATGATAGCGCGCTGCCGCACCAATGGCACCGCCTGTCATAACAAGAAGGGTCGCGTTCATCGGCGTCCCTTAGTCGGCTTGGACGGTTTTTCCAAGCAGATCATTGGTCAGCCACAAGCGGATGGCGGTGGCAAGTCCCGGCGGCTGGGTGGCAGCGATCCGTTCGACGTCAATCCGGGCGACCAATGCGTTGAGCGGCAGACCGTGCTGATCGGACGCGGCTTTCAGCAAATCCCAGAACAGGGGTTCCAGAGAAATCGATGTCTGATGCCCGGCAATGGTGATGCTGCGCTTGACCGGCGGATGGAAGATTTCGGGCTTTGCTAGATCCACCCGGACAATTCCCGCCGTACCAGCGTGTCCAGCATATTGATGCTGGTATCACTGTCATTCAGGCAAGGCAGATAGGCGAATTGCTCGCCGCCGCCGGCTTCGAACTGCTCCTTGCCCCTGATCGCGAGTTCCTCGCAGGTTTCGAGACAGTCGCTGGAAAACCCGGGCGCAAAAATCGCGATTTTCTTCTTTCCCTGCCCCGGCAGCGCCTCCAGCACTTCATCGGTCGGCGGGCCGAGCCATTTTGCCCGGCCAAAGCGCGATTGAAACGCCACGATCAGCTCCTTGCCCATTCGTTCAGACAGCAGCCGAGCGGTCTTCTGACAATGGCAATGATAGGGATCACCCATTTCCAGCGTGCGCTGCGGCATGCCATGGAAGCTCGCGACAATCGCATCCGGCTCGAAATCGAGCGCGGCAAGACCCTGCTCGAGGCTGGTCGCCAGCGCCTCTATATAAGCAGCGTCATCATGATAGGCGGGCAGCAGCCGGATCGCCGGTTGCCAGCGCATGGCGGCAATTGCGTCAAACACCGCATCGTGGACGCTGGCGGTGGTGGCGCCGCTATATTGCGGATAGAGCGGCGCGATCAATATGCGATCGCATCCGGCCGCCTTCATCCCGTTCAACCGGTCGCTGATGCTCGGATTGCCGTAGCGCATGGCCCAGTCGACCATCACACCATCCAGTTTCCCGGCCAGCTTTTCGGCTTGCCTGCGGGTGTAGAAAGCCAGGGGTGAACCGTCCTCGGTCCAGACCAGGCTATAAGCTTCGGCAGATTTTGCCGGCCGCGTGTTCAGA
This sequence comes from Sphingomonadales bacterium, assembly GCA_018067055.1. Classification (GTDB taxonomy): domain Bacteria; phylum Pseudomonadota; class Alphaproteobacteria; order Sphingomonadales; family Sphingomonadaceae; genus Parasphingorhabdus. Next base: position 3,982 of record JAGPVK010000247.1, read on the forward strand.
ATCACGCCGCGCAATATCGGTTGCCAGATGATCGACGGTATCTCGACCACTCTTTTGTCCGACAGAAATTCCTTGAGATAGCGTTTGACCGATTGCTTGTCGGGGGCGTCGGGCGTGCCGAGATTGACCAGCAATACACCGATCCGCTTTGCCACGACGGGCGGATGATCCTTTGGCAATGGCCCCGTTTCACGCATGACTTAAGATACTTCCCCGAAAAGTGGCAGTTGCCGGAGGCGGACGCCGGTTGCCGAGAATAGAGCATTGGCCACGGCAGGTGCAACCGCTGGTACACCGAGCTCTTCATAGCCGACTGGTTCTTCCTCGCTTCTGATAAATTCGATCTGGATCGGCGGAATTTCCGCCAGTCGCGGCAAGGACAGGTCGCGTAGCCGCTTTGCCGTCGGTAGTCCATTTTGAAATCTTGTGGCGCTGCCCAATGCCATCGCCAGGCCAAAGACAATGCCGCCCTCGATTTGTTGCCGGGCAATATCGGGGTGGATGATCCGGCCGATGTCGACGGTAGCGGAAATCCGGCGCACTGCCAGACCACTGGCTCCTCGGCTCGCGCTCGCGATAACCGCAATATAGCCGCCGCGCATGCTGTGACAGGCCAGACCCTGGCCGCTGCTATCGAGACCACCATCCCATCCGGCCATGGCGGCGACACCGGTCAGGCAGCGGGCCAGTCTCGGCTGGTTGTTCATCATCTGCATCCGAAAGGACAAGGGCTCGATGCCGGCCTTTGCCGCCAGTTCATCGATGAACGATTCGAGATAGAAGATATTGCTGCTGTGTGCGTTGCTTCGCCAGTTACCGGTCGGCACGCCGACAAAGGCGCTATGATGATCGACGGTGAGATTGGCGATATCATATGGCACATCAAGACCGGCCACGGCTTTGATGTCGGCGTCCCCGATGGTGGACCGCATCGCCGTTACAGTGTCTTCACCCTCAAACAGGCGCCTGACCTGTTCGCGGGCCGATGGCGGAGCCGCGATCTTGATCTGCAACGCCTCGACGCGTCCGCCCTTGCCCATGGCAGCGTCCAGCCGTGCCTGGCTGGGCGCCCGGTAACGATCATGCATCAAATCTTCGGCCCGCGACCAGACCAGTTGCACCGGCCGCCCCATTTGCTTCGCAATCTTCGCGACCTGGCCGGCAATATCATTGTCCAGATTGCGGTCGAACGACCCACCGCTCAACATCGGATACAGCGTCACCCGGTCCTGGCCGATATTCAGCATGCTGGCCGCTGCCTGCGCGGCTGCGACCGGTGCCTGCGTCGCCATCCACAGTTCCAGACCACCATCCTTATATTCTGCCGTCGCCGTCCGCGTTTCGATCGGCGCATGCAGCGCCGCATCGGCGTGGTAGCGAGCCTGAAGCACATT
>JAGPVK010000255.1 GCA_018067055.1 Sphingomonadales bacterium
AGGCAATCGCCTGTTCCAGCGTCATTACCTTCGGCGTGGTCAGGCGAATGGCGTCTTCCTTGCCGGAAACCCGGAAGTTGGTCAGCGCCTTTGATTTCATCGGATTGACGTCGAGATCGCCGGGCTTGGCATTTTCGCCGATGATCATGCCTTCATAAACCGGGGTCTGCGCGCCGATAAACAGCACGCCACGTTCCTCAAGCATGTTCAACGCATAGGCTGCGGTATTGCCGGTACCATTGGATACCAGCACGCCAACCGGACGACCTTCGATAACGCCTTTATAATCGTCATATTTTTCAAACAGACGATTCATCAGGCCGGTGCCGCGCGTATCGGACAGAAATTCGCCATGATAGCCGATCAAGCCGCGTGAAGGTGCGGAGAAGGTAAGACGGGTCTTGCCGGCGCCGGATGGGCGCTGCTCGGTCAGTTCCGCCTTGCGGCGCTGCATCTTGGAAACCACGGTGCTGGCATATTCATCATCAACATCGATGACGACGGTTTCATAAGGTTCCTGCCGCTTGCCGTTTTCTTCGCGATAGAGAACGCGGGGACGGGAAATGCCAAGCTCGAAGCCTTCGCGGCGCATCGTTTCAATCAGCACGCCGAGCTGCAATTCGCCGCGGCCAGCAACTTCAAAGCTGTCCTTGTCGTCGCTTTCGGTCACCTTGATCGCGACATTGGACTCTGCTTCGCGGAACAGGCGCTCGCGGATCACGCGGCTGGTAACCTTGTCGCCTTCACGGCCTGCTACCGGGCTGTCATTCACTGCGAAACGCATCGAAAGCGTTGGTGGATCAATCGGCTGTGCTGCAATAGGTTCGGTCACGGAAATATCGCAGATCGTATTGGAAACCGTCGCTTTGGTAAGGCCTGCGAGGGAGATGATATCACCCGCCTTGGCGCTTTCTACAGGGACGCGCTCAAGACCGTTAAACGCCATGATCTTGGTCGCGCGACCGGTTTCGACAACCTTGCCGTCCATGTCGATTGCGTGGATCGGCATGTTGATGTCAATCTTTCCGCTTTCGACCTTGCCGGTCAAGATACGGCCGACGAAATTGTCGCGATCGAGCAAGGTAACGAGAAATTTGAATTCTGCATCCGGATCGACGTCAGGCTCCGGCACATGTTCGATGATCTTGTCGAACAGGGGAGAAAGATCGCCTTCGCGTACCTCTGGTGTTTCACCTGCATAGCCGTTGCGACCGCTGGCAAAGAGCGTCGGGAAATCAAGCTGTTCATCATTGGCGTCGAGATTGACGAACAGGTCGAATACTTCGTCGAGTACTTCTTCTGCGCGGCCATCGGGACGGTCAATCTTGTTGACGACGACAATTGGCTTCAGGCCAAGAGCCAGGGCCTTGCCGGTCACGAATTTGGTTTGCGGCATTGCGCCTTCGGCACTGTCGACGAGCAGGATCACGCCATCGACCATCGACAGGATGCGTTCCACTTCGCCGCCAAAGTCGGCATGGCCCGGGGTATCGACGATATTGATCCGCGTGCCTTTCCACTCGACACTGGTGCATTTTGCGAGAATCGTGATGCCGCGTTCTTTTTCCAGATCGTTCGAATCCATCGCCCGTTCCTCGACACGTTCATTGTCGCGGAATGTACCGGATTGGCGGAAAAGCTGGTCAACCAGGGTTGTTTTGCCGTGATCAACGTGCGCAATGATTGCGATATTGCGAAGGGACATATTAGATTCTACCGTTAGAAGAGGAAAGGGCGGCCATAAGCAAAGCCCCGATATTGCCGCGCCCTTAGCCTGTTTGGTGCTGCACCGCAACATCAGAAAGCTTGCCAAATCAATCGGGGCAATCCATTCGGCACCACCAATATGCAAACGCTACGATTGATCCTCACCGATAAATTCATCTGGCTGCTCAGCGGAGCGGTCTTGTTGGCCACCTTGTGGCCGGTGCAGGGTGCGGCCAAAGATATTGCCGGGATATTGTTCAATGCCGGTATTTTTGCGGTATTTCTGCTCCACGGCATCCGTCTCGAACGGCACGAAGTACGCGCCGGGCTTGGCAATATAAGGCTGCAGGGGACGATATTTGTCTGGGTATTCGGCGTGATGCTGATGATCGGCTTGCTTTTGTCGAAAGCCGTCGATCAAGTGCTTCCCGCTGATGTTGCGCTGGGTTTTCTGTTTTTGGGCGTATTGCCCTCGACGGTCCAGTCGGCAACCAGCTATTGCGCCATTGCCAGAGGAAATGTTGCTGCCTCCGTCGTCGCCAGTGCGTTGATCAATCTGATCGGAGTGTTTCTGTCACCGCTGCTGTTCGCGTTGCTGGCTAGCGCCGCCGGAGTCGAGATAACGACGGATACGATCATCAAGCTTGCTGCGATATTGGTGTTGCCATTTGTTCTGGGGCAGGTGTTTCAGAAATGGCTGCGGCCATTGGTGATACAGCACAAGGATTTGGCCGGCTGGATTGATCGGGGGGCGATCGCGCTGGCTGTCTATGTATCCTTTTCCGCTGCGATCATTGCCGGGATGTGGAGCCGGGTGACCGGTATCGAATTCATCTGGCTGGCCGCTGCACTATTGCTCTGGCTGGGCCTGGCATTTGGCGGAACGTGGCTGCTTGGCGGCTGGATGGGATTTGTGCGGGCAGACCGCAAAACTCTGTTATTCTCTGGCGCGCAGAAGAGCGTTGCCATCGGTGCGCCGCTGGCGGCGATCCTCTTCGCGCCCGAGCGGGCGGGCCTGGTGATTCTACCGTTGATTTTCTATCATCTCTCGCAATTGTTTCTGTCCGCGCCCGTGGCCGTGCGATTGGCCGGGGATGAGAATTAGCGAACCATTACCCGTTCGCACTGAGCTTGTCGAAGTGCCGTTATCGCCCACACTCGATCCTTCGACAAGCTCAGGACGAACGGCAAAAACTACAGCTCTCTTAACGCACGAGCCGGTTTGGCTGAAAGCACCGGAATCGAGCCGAGCAAGCCAATCGCCAAAGTAACAATCGCGCCGATGGCCAGTGTGAGCAGGACGATTCCCCAATCCGGCTGCCAGGTAAATTCGAAAACCTGGGTTATCACGAACCAGCCAGCAAACAGGCCCAGCCCCAACGCGACCGCTGACAACAGAAATGCCAGCAGTGCATATTCAATTGCTTGCACCGACAATATCTG
>JAGPVK010000256.1 GCA_018067055.1 Sphingomonadales bacterium
CGCTGATATTCCAGGCCCTCGGGAATATCCTCGCGATCCGCCCAGAGTCCGTAACCACGGTCAATCCAGCTCCGATCATCGGTGGCCTGGGCCAGAAAAAGCCGTATCGCTTCGCGCAACAAGGAGGCGCGTGACCGTTTCTGACTGGCGCCGAGAGCGTCCAGCCTGTCAATGTCTTCATCGGGCAGATCAGCAAGAATTCTCGTCATCTTGATATATTGATATCATGTAATGATATCATGTCAACGATGATGTGAAAATCTATCGCAATAATCGGCTGATCGACGCCTGCTACTATTTGTTTCCTTGTGAATATTAGGGAACCTGATTAGTCTTCTTGCTTCCAGCCGGTTTTGGATAGGGCTTAAAATGAAAGCAGATATTTGGATAATCGCCAGTGCCTGCCTGGCAACGGCCACCCCTGCACTAGCGCAAAACGACCAAGCTGCCGATGATCGTGCCGCTATCATCGCGGCCTATGATGCGATCCAAAGCCAAAAATTTGATGTAGCGGTAAGCAAGGCGGACCTCGTTATCCAGAGTTTCGAAGACGGAAAGCAGAGTGACAGTGTTTACAGATGTGCGTCCGGGTCGGGTGACGTTGTCAGTACACTTCTCGGTGCTGCGCTAGGTGTCGACAAGGGCGGGGCTGATGAAGGAAAAACGACAACGGTTGCTGTTGCGGATGACATCTGCTCCGCCTATTTTGTCAAAGGTTTTGCCTTGATCGATCTCGGCAAACGCGGCGAGGCATTGCCGAATCTTGAAATGGCGGTCGAGATGGATCCGGACAATCAACATTATCTCAACGAGCTTGCTGAATGGTACAAGGCGGAACGGGATTGGCAGAAATCCCTCGAAATCTTCACCAAGGCCAGCGAAACCAGCGATCTTGCAATTGTGCTGATGGAAGACAAAAAACAGGCCACGGAAATTTCGAATGCCACGAGTTGCAGAGCCTATCGTGGCATCGCATTCAATCATGCAGAAATGCGCAATTGGGAAAAGGCGCGCTCAGCCATCGACAAATGTCTGAAGCTAATCCCGAATGACCCTCGCTCGCAGCAAGAACTGGAATATATCAAGGCTCAGTCGGGCGAAAAATAGATCCCTTGTCCGGCTATTCACCCGGAATGACAAAGGCCGCATCAGACTGATCGGCATATTCTGATGCCAGTTCATAATCGACCGGTGCCACATCGGAATCCGAACAGATCAGGTCAGTGGCCAGTGCCTGCCCTTTCAGCACCATGATTCCGTCGGTTATTGCAGGATCATTGGGTTCGCCAGGGGTAAAATTGGTTCTGACAATCCGGCTGTAAACGACATAAGTCACATCCCCACGCGAGAAGCTAAGCTGAGCCTCGCCGCCACCGGAATATGGAGCAGAGGCAAAGGTCAGCCGGTCCTTGCCTCCCGCTTCCGGCCAGAGCAATTCCGGTGGCTGGCCGAGGATGCCAAAACGATATTGCGCCGTCTTGGCTCCCTCGCCGCTTTCGATACCGCAGATCGATATGGTTTTCCGGCTTTTCAGCTGGCAGGAAAATATGACCGGCTCATTGGCGCTGCACCACCCGGTTGCAGCGGTCTTCTTGATCACAGCGTGACTGGCCGCAGTCGCAGATGATGGAGTGGATACCGCTCCGCCGGCGACAGTATCAACCGAAGCTTCTGCCTGATCCGATGGTGCCTGTGCGCCACAGCCAGCGATGAGGAGGCAGGTTGGCAGCGCAGCGGCCAGGCGGTGGGATTTGGTCTGGCTCAAGATTTTGCTCCAGAGGCCTTTTTCTTCGCACTCGCCCGATTGAACCGGTCTGCCCAACCCACCTTGACCGTTTGATCCGGCCTGACCAGCGCCAGGTCACCGGCAGCCACATCCTTGGTAAGCGTCGCCCCTGCACCGACAATTGCGCCGTCGCCTATTGTCACTGGCGCCACCAATGCGCTGTTGGAGCCGATAAACGCACCCTTGCCGATCACCGTCTTATATTTGAAATAGCCGTCATAATTGCAGGTGATTGTCCCTGCCCCGATATTTGCGCCCTCACCGACCTCGGTATCGCCGAGATAGGTCAGGTGATTGGCCTTGGCGCCCTTGCCGAGCGTGGTCTTTTTCATCTCGACAAAATTGCCGACCTTGGAACCTTCTTCCAGCACCGAACCGGGACGCAGCCGTGCGAAGGGACCGACCTTGGCATTGGCACCGATTTGCGCGCCTTCGATATGGCTATGGCCATAGATGATCGTGCCGCTGGCTATGGACACGCCCGGACCGAAGATCACGTTGGGTTCGATGACGACATCAGCAGCAATTTTTGTATCGCTGGAGAACCAGACGGATTCCGGTGCAATCAACGACACGCCGTCTGCCATGGCCTGCGCGCGCCGGCGCTGTTGCCATTCGCCTTCGACAGCCGCGAGTTCGGCGCGGCTGTTGACGCCTGCCACCTCGGCTGCATCGGCCACTTCGATGACGGCGCTTTTCTGGCCGGGCAACATCACGATATCCGGCAGATAATATTCACCCGCTGCATTGTCATTGCTGATCTGGTCGAGCAATATGAACAGATCGGTCGAACGCGCAGCCATCAGACCGCTGTTGCACAGGTCAACCCCGCGCTCCGCATTGCTGGCGTCCTTATATTCGACCATTTTCTCGATTTCGCCCTGATCATCGGCGATGATCCGGCCATAAGCGCCTGCATCATCCGGGCGAAAGCCCAGCACGACCGCTCTTGGGTCGGACCCGTTGTTCAACCGGAAGATCATGTCGCGCATCGTGTCGGCGCTGACCATCGGAACATCACCATAGAGGATCAGCACATCACCAGCGAAGCCTTTCAGCGCGTCATGCGCCTGGGCCACGGCATGACCGGTGCCGAGCTGGTCTTCCTGCACTGCAATCGCGACATTGCGACCTGCAACACTTGCCTCAATCTGCTCGCGCCGCGCGCCAACGACGATGACGGTTCGCTCGACGCCGATGGAATCAACGGTGTCGAGCAAATGGTGAAGCATCGGTTTGCCGGCAATCGGGTGCAGCACCTTGTGCATTTCCGATTTCATTCTTGTGCCTTGTCCGGCGGCCAATATAATTGCGGCTAGCGGGCGATCTGTCATCGGGTTACTCCGGAGCAAGTTGGTCTATCGAGGCCCTGTAGCGGCCATTTGCAGCGGCTAATGCCATGCAAGCAGCGCTTAAGCCAGCCTGTTTATCTGGAAACTGGCAGCTTCATTTCACTGGCTTTCCGCCTTTGCGCCATTTGGTCCACAAATGCCGGGCCAGCATCAGCGGCGGCATGCGCAGCCAATGGGAGCGGACATAAAAGGCAAGGCGGGTCCACGGTCGCGTCTGCCGTCCATAACCGTCGCGCGCCAGCAAACGCCGGACATAGAAATAGTCGGCAAACTCTGTTTGACCGGCAGCGAAACGGTAGACGGGTGTATCGTAAAGACGCGCTGCCAGACGCAACGCTCGCTGCAGTTCCTTGACCAGATCATGGGTTTTTGCCCGGACTTTCAATTCCGTCCAGAATTCTTCATCGGCTTCAGAAAAGTGCCGGGCAAGCAGGTTGATATCCCACAGATTGCGCAATCCTCCGGCCAGGTCGCCATCAGCGAACATATGGGCTACGGAATGCAGCAGCATATCGGTCGGGGCCATGACGTGCAATCCATTGTCCAGGGCAATAGCGCTGTCCAATATCGCCTGGGCGTCCGGGGTCGGCCGGGCGGTCAGCGGCAGGGTCGTATGATGCACGTCGATCATCCGATCCCGTTCGCGGTGAATCAGCGGCGGCAGTTCATGCATATGGTCGCGGTAATATTGGTCATCATAGGGATCGGGCTTCACCCATTCCCATCCGGCTTCGAGCAAGGCGGACTCCACGACCGGCAAGTCATCCCGTGCGACCATGATATCAAGATCGCCGATGCTGCGACCAACGCCGGCAGAGAGGTCCGCCGCGACATAGGCGGTGCCTTTCATCAGCACGATTTTGCCCGGATAGTCAGCCAGGGCACGTCGCGCACAATCGGCTTCCCAGAGCGCCTGCTGGCGCGCGAGGTCATGGGCTCCAACGGCGTCCAACAGAACAGCCCTTACTCGATCCGGCACGCTTGCATCTGCAAGGCGGTGGGCAAGCGAACCAATCAGCGATTCCGCGCGCGCTATGCTGATCAATTCGGCCCACTGCCCGGAATCGAGAACGGCGACACTGGCCGGGTCCCGCAACGAGCGGACCAGCGGGCTGGCATCCCGCATCATGGCATCTCGCTCCACAGACTTTCGATCAATTCCTCGGCCTGATCGATCGACTGATAGTCCATGGCCCTGGCAGGGACCCGATCGACAAAGCCAGTCAGCGCATGAAAGCCGGGTTCTCCCAGCGCGACATAATTGGTTGAAGCCTGGGTCAGGCGAACGAATATTTCCGATTGTCCCATTTCCCGCAACTCTGGCGCATAACCGAAGCGGGGAAAAAGCAGCAGCGCCGGTCTGGCGGGCTCGTCCATCCGGACTATCGAGGCCTTTGACGGCACAAGATGCCGGATATCGCCTTTCGGCGTAGCTTTCATTTCCGGGCCAAAGCGGCTGTCGGGAACAACTGTTTGCATCGCGGCTATCGCCTGATTTTTCAGACTGATCAGCCGGGGAAACGGAAATATCTCTCCGGTATCGAGGCTCAGCAAAGCAAATTCGTCACCCATGAAACGCCAGCCCCTTTCGGCGAGCATCGCGGACAAGGTCGATTTTCCCGAACCGGAAAGACCGGTCATGATCAGCGCCTTGCCGTCCTTTTCCACGCTGCTGGCGTGGAGCAGCAAATGCCGTCGCCAACCCAGTGCCATTTGCAGGTTCATCCCCATTTCGGCAGCCAGCAATCCCTGCGCGAGCGGCAGCGGTGCGGCATCCGGCAACCAGAAATCGCCGCCGATATGGACCGAGGGCCTAATATAGCGCCGCCACGGTTTTTCCGGTTCGAGACGGACGGTAAAATCGACGCTGTTGTCGGTTGGCGACGGAAA
>JAGPVK010000306.1 GCA_018067055.1 Sphingomonadales bacterium
GTGACGAAGCTGAAGGCCGGCTTGTCATTTTTCGCGTCATGATCCTCGCGTGCCGTCTCTTCCCAGATGGCGGCATCAAAGGCCGGCATCTTGGTATCACCTTTTGGCTTGCTATGCACTTCGGTCAGTTCGATCCGGTCCGCCTTGTCGAGAAAGGCCTTGTAGATTTCTGCGCCGCCAATCACCGCGATATGGGGTGCGTTGGCCATTTTCAGGGCATCCTCGACACTGCTCGCGACATCCGCGCCGTCGCCTTCCCAAGCCTTGTCCCGGCTGAGCACGATATGGCGCCGTCCGGGCAACAGGCCGGGCAGGCTGTCAAACGTCTTGCGGCCCATGATCATTGGCTTGCCCATGGTCATGGTCTTGAAACGCCGCTGATCTTCGGGCAGGCGCCACGGAATGCTGTCGCCGTCGCCGATCACGCCATTGTCGGCGCGGGCAAGAAAGAAGATGATTTCAGGATGGTTCATGGGCGACGCCTAGCGCAGTTCCGGCGGACTGCAAATTAGAAATATAATTTGGTGACATGACCCATTTTGCGGCCTGGCCGACTCTCGCCCTTGCCATAGAGATGGAGGTGGTTGGCACCATCGGATAACAGCTCCTGCCAGTCGTCCGCTTGTGCTCCGATCAGATTGTGCATCTCCACTCTTTTCGCCGCGAGACCCGTGTCGCCAAGGGGCAGGCCGCAAATTGCCCGGATATGATTTTCAAACTGGCTGGTGACCGCGCCCTCAATCGTCCAGTGGCCGCTGTTGTGCACGCGCGGCGCCATCTCGTTGAACACCGGGCCATCATCACTTGCAAAAAATTCGCAGGTCAGGACGCCAACATAATCCATCGCTTCGGCCATCTTGCTGGCCAGCGCACGGGCGGCGTCTTCCTGATCCAATATGATTTGCGGCGCTGGCGCGGTCGACACCGCCAAAATGCCATCCTCGTGCACATTATGTGGCGTGTTCCAGAAGCGGATTTCGCCGTCCTGTCCGCGCACCAGCAAAACCGAAAATTCATGGCTGAAGGATACGAATCCCTCTGCTATTGCCGGTTTTCGACCGGTATCATGCCAATGCTGGGACAGATTGTCGCCCTGCTTGACGCGCGCCTGACCCTTGCCGTCATAGCCCATGCGGATGGTTTTGATGATCGCTGGATAACCGGTTTTATCAAGCGCGGCCTCCAGATCACCGCGATCATTCACGATCGCAAAGGGTGCGGTCACACCGCCTTGCGCCAAGGCATAATTTTTTTCTTCGACACGATCCTGTGCAATATTGAGAGCCGAAGCCGGAGGAAACAGGGATACCATATCCTTGATGAGCTCCAGCGGCCCAACCGGAACATTCTCAAATTCATAGCTGACCACATCACAGGCCTCGGCGAATGGGATCAGCGCATCAGAATCATAATATTCGGCACAGGTAAACGCTGCCGCGACTTTCGCCGCAACACTATCTTTTTCCGGCGCATATATATGACAGTGATAACCCAGTTGTGCCGCTGCCACGCTCAGCATCCGGCCGAGCTGACCGCCGCCCAATATGCCAATGGTTGAACCAGGGGGGAGTGTTTTCATGATCGCCGGTTATTCAGGCTTGTCGGCGACGGCTTCGGTTTGCGCCGCTCGCCACGCATCAAGGCGCTCGGCCAGTGCCGGGTCCGAATTGGCGAGGATCGCGGCGGCCAGCAACGCGGCATTTTTGGCACCCGCTTCTCCGATCGCCAAAGTCCCGACAGGGATGCCCGCGGGCATTTGTGCGATCGACAGCAGGCTGTCGATGCCGCTCAAGGCCTTGGACTGGATCGGCACGCCGAGCACCGGAATACGGGTCATCGCTGCCGCCATGCCGGGAAGATGGGCTGCCCCGCCAGCGCCGGCGATGATCACTTTCAGTCCGCGTTCTGCTGCTGATGTTGCATAGTCATAGAGACGGCCTGGCGTGCGGTGGGCCGACACGATCTTCTCTTCATGGCGAACTTGCAGCTGATCCAGGATGTCGCTCGCGAGCTTCATCGTTGCCCAGTCGGACTGGCTGCCCATGATTATTCCAACCGGAGGAGGTGCTTCGACCATTTTTGCCCCTGACAAATGCTGCGGAAGCAATGCGGTTTAGTCGGGAATCAGAGCAGACGCAATGCCACATATTGGGCTTTCACATTTTCGCGGTGACCATTGCTCGTCGGGCGGATCGTTTTGAATGCGGACAGTGTTTGCCACCGCATTATTGCCGTGAATGCAACGATCCTGTTGTGCTTTCAAATAGATATAAATATATGTCTTCTCAGGATTAGGAATCATAAATAAAATGAAACCGCATCACGCATGCAATGATCAACTTTGCAAAAACTGCCATATATTAGAGCAGGAAATAGTTGCACTGAGAGAGGAACTCGCTGAAATGAAGCAGCACGCTTATCATGATGTGCTTACCGGAATTTCAAACCGTCGGTTTTTTGTTGAAAGTCTTGAGAATCGGGTTGAGCGATGTCGGCGATATGGCGACAATTGTGCCGTGCTGTTTCTCGACGTCGACAATCTGAAAGCAATCAATGATGAGCATGGCCACGCCGCCGGGGATGCTTTGCTTGTGCGTTTGGCAGAGATCTTGAAAGCCAATATCCGGACAACGGACGTAGTGGCGCGCCTTGGCGGCGATGAATTTGGTTTGCTACTCGACAATCTGAATGGCGATCAGGTGGCGGACAAGATCGACTTCCTGCTCCAACAATTCGGAACCGAGAAATATGTCCATGAAGACCAGAAATTGCCCTTTGGAGCCTCGATAGGCTATTGTTTTGTAGGCCCTCAGGATACGACGGACGGTCTCATGTCCCGCGCCGATGCCGCCATGTACCGCGCGAAAGACAAGTCCAGATAAGGGTTCGGCGCTTCGGGATGGCGGTGCAACCACACTGTAGTATATGGCCGGTACCCGATTTTCATTTCGCAAAATCCAC
>JAGPVK010000266.1 GCA_018067055.1 Sphingomonadales bacterium
GCATTGAGCCCCATTGAATCCTCATCTGCACTCATCCGCATGAAAAAATCGTCGATCAATGCTTCTGCAACCAAATACTTCTTTTGGGACGCTTGATCGGTGAATAGAGAATATTCAACATCCGCCCCATAAGCGAGCGCCTGATTAACCGGTATCGTCCACGGCGTCGTCGTCCAGATCACCGCATGCGCCCCAACCAGTTCCGGCGCGTTCGGCGCCTCCACAATCTCGAACGCCACATCAATCTGCGTCGAGATTATATCCTCATATTCCACCTCGGCCTCGGCCAGCGCGGTCTTCTCGACCGGCGACCACATCACCGGCTTGGCACCGCGATAAAGCTGGCCGGCCTCGGCGAATTTCAGCAGCTCCGCGACAATCGCCGCCTCGGCGTCATAGTCCATCGTCAGATAGGGCTTGTCCCACTGCGCCAATATGCCCAGCCGCTTGAATTCCTCGCGCTGCACATTGACCCAGTCGTCGGCATAGGTCCGGCATTCGGCGCGGAATTCGCTGGCCGGAACCTCGTCCTTGTTCAGCTTCTTCTTGCGATATTGTTCCTCGATCTTCCACTCGATCGGCAGGCCGTGACAATCCCAGCCCGGCACAAACGGGGCGTCCTTGCCGAGCAACGACTGCGAGCGCACGACCAGATCCTTCAGCGTCTTGTTGAGGCTGTGACCGATATGGATATTGCCATTGGCATAAGGCGGGCCGTCATGAAGAATGAATTTCTCGCGCCCAGCCCGCGCTTCGCGCAGCTTTTCATAGAGACCAATCTTTTGCCACCGCTCCAAAATCGCCGGTTCCTTTTGGGCAAGGCCGGCTTTCATCGGGAAATCGGTTTTCGGCAGGAAAACCGTGTCTTTATAATCTGCTTTGGGATCGGTCATGATCGCGGGGATTAGGGGAGGTTGCGAGCGTGTGCAAGCGCGATTTCATGCGCTCAAGGAGCCTCCAACGGACATGAAAATTCGGGTTCGTTTTAAAATCGGTAGTGGTGAGCTTGTCGAACCACGCCTCTCGTCGAAAAGCGTCCTTCGACAGGCTCAGGACTGACGGCAGTCCGGCTCACCACTTAAGTCCAGACCCGCTCAGCGAATAAGCGCCGGCCCGACCTGCGAAATATCATCCACCATCACATAGCCATTATAGCTGGTGGGAATGTCGGCCAGCTGATTGCCATGGGTAAGCCCGCGAGTGGCCTTGCCATCGGTCGCTGGACCGACAATCACGATCCGCCCGCCGACCGCGTTGATCCGCGCGATGGTTCGGCTGGGCCAGCCCGCGATCATCCACAGATCATCGAGCGGAACGACGAGCGTGCTGTTCTTGCAGCTATCCGGCGTGATCCCGAGCCATCCCATCCAGGCATAATCCTTGCTACAGGCCTTCGCCGCCGACTTGGTCCATGCCCAGACGCCAGGAAACAGTTCTGCCATCCGCTTGGTAGGTGCTTCTCCACCGTAAAACCCGTCGCCTTCCGTCACCGGATCGCGGCCTGCCGCCTTCAATATTGCGGCCAGCTGGTCCGCTTCGGCCGCATCATTGCCTCTGAAGTTGAACAGGAACGGCTTGTAGGTTTCGGACGCAATCGCCTCTTCGACGGTCGCTATCTTGCCAATGCCCTTGCCGCGCAGCGGAAAGCTCTCCCCGCTATCCGCCGTATAGCCATGGCCGATGTCGAGCGCCTTGAGTTCGGCCAATGTCCGGTCCCGGATATCGCCCTTGCCATTTGTCCGGCAATCCAGCGTCCGGTCATGGAATAGCACCATCTTGCCATCTTTGGTCGGAGAGACATCGACTCCCACCATATCGGCTTTTGCCGTCACCGCGGCCCGGATAGAGTGGACGGTATTCTCGAAAATTTCCTGTTCTTCCTGCCCCGGCAACATGTGCTGTGCGCTGCAGTCATCGCCTCCCATATCGGTGGAATCAGAAAGATGGTGGACACCGCGATCGGCGATCATCTTCATGCCTCCTGCGGGTTCCGGTGCCCAGCGCGGGCTGTTGAGCAACATGACCATGACAAAGACCATCCACAGGCCGCCAAGCACCCACAGCAATTTTTTCTTCATCCGAGCAATTCTCGCGCCCGGTCACAATCCTTTTCCATCTGCACCTTCAGCGCCTCCAGATCGTCGAACCTCTGTTCGCCGCGCAGGAAATGATGCAGCTCGACCTCGATCGTCTGGCCATAGAGATGTTCGCTGAAATCGAAGAAATAGGGCTCGAGCAACTCCTTCGGCGGATCGAAGCTCGGGCGGATACCCAGATTGGCGGCGCCGTTCAGCACACGGCCGTCGGCCAGGCGGCCCTTGACCGCATAGATCCCGTATTTCGGGCGCAAATATTGGCCGATGTCGATATTGGCGGTCGGATAGCCAAGCAGCCGGCCATTCTTGTCGCCGTGGATGACTTCGCCCCGAATCGCAAACGGACGGGTGAGCAATCGATTGGCTTCCTCGCAATGGCCGTCTTTCAGCGCCGCTCTGATCCGGCTGGAAGAGATCACATCATCGCTGTCACTGATCGGACTGACCGCTGCGCTTTTCAGTCCGTGCACCGCACCGACTTCGCGCAGCAGATCGATATTGCCCTGCGCGCCCTTGCCGAAGGTGAAATCCGCGCCGGTGACCACGCCTGCCGCGCCAAATCGGTCGACCAGCAGGTTGGTGACAAAATCCTCGGCGGTTGTTCCAGCCAGCCCGGCATTAAATTCAAAGACCAGCATCGCGCTTGCGCCAGCATCGGCAAACAGCCGCTGGCGCTGGTCCAGCGAGGTGAGGCGAAAGGGCGGTAGATCGGGCTTGAAAAAGCGTACCGGATGCGGATCAAAGGTCGCGATGATCGCCGGTCGGCCTTCATCCCGCGCCCAGCTCAGCGCCTTGCCGGCAACCGCCTGATGGCCGAAATGGAATCCGTCAAAATTGCCCAGCGCAATGATTGCACCGCGCAGCTCGCCTTCGATCCGGTCTGTTCCGTTCAGTCTGATCATCGAATCGCTATTGCGGGATTTTGCATTTCATTCAACAAGTTCGTCATGCCAACATGGCCAGCATTTATTCCGTAACCAGAATGCGAGCATCGCTGCCGGGTTTGACCACCAGCGGAGTCGCGGGGCTCACTTTTCCCTGCGGTGGCGCGGCGGATTTCGTCACGGACTCAATTCCCGCCTTGATCACCCGCAGCGCATTCAGCCCCATCACCGCCCGGATTTCCGCCTCGGTGAATCCGGCATCCATCAGCGCTTGGGTAATCTGGACGACTCCGCTGGTGTCAAATCTTGTGGTCACCGCACCGTCAAAATCGCTGCCCAGCGCAACATATTCGATCCCGACCAGATCGCGGACATGCTTGACCGCCTTGGCCACCGTCTTGGGATCGGTGTCGCACATCGCGCCATCCCAGTAACCGAGGCCAATGACCCCACCGGTCGCCGCGACGCCCTTGATTTCGGCATCGGTCAGGTTGCGATTGACCCCGCACACCGCCTGCACGCCGCCATGGCTCGACACCACAGGACGCTTGGCCATTTTGAGAATGTCGGCAACCGTCGCGTGGCTCGAATGGGCGATATCGACGATCATCCCCTTTTGCTCCATGTCGCGGACGATGGTCCGGCCGAATTTGGTCAGCCCGCCCTTCTTCTCGCCATGCATCGATCCGGCCAGTTCATTGTCGAAAAAATGCACCAGCCCGGCCATGCGCATGCCCGAGTCATGGAGTTTCTGCAGATTCTCTCTTTTGCCCTCCAGCGTTTGCAGCCCCTCGGCCGAGAACAATACGCCGATCGGACCTTTGTCCTTGCTGCGGAATTCCACCAGGCCATCGACATCGGCCGCATTGCTGATCGTGGCCAGCGCGCCCGCGCTATCCTTCACCGCCCGGTCGAGCTTCTCCGCATGATATAATTGCCGCTCGAGCAGCGAGAACCACGTCCGCATCGGCTGCAACTGGGTGATTGCGAGCAGAGTGATGTTGTCGGTATCGGCGCTGTTGCTGTCGTAATTTTGCCCCCTCGGCGTTTTGGTCACGCTGGAGAATATCTGCAGCCCGACATTGCCTGCCTGCATCCGCTTGAGATCGATGTGACCATAGTCGGAACTGTCGGTTATCTTGCGCTTCCACAGCAAGGTATCACCGTGCAGATCGACGATCATCAGGCTGTCATGCAGCTTCTGCGCTTCGGCAGTGATCGCCAGCAGCGGCTTGCCG
>JAGPVK010000268.1 GCA_018067055.1 Sphingomonadales bacterium
CTTCCGCTTGCCATAAATTGCAATATGGGACAGAATCAGTTTTTAATCGAAATTCAAATTCGGGGCCAATCACATGACCATTTCCCTTTCCGATCCGTTGATACTTCCGTGTGGAGCCGCCCTGCCCAACCGGCTTGCCAAGGCCGCCATGACCGAAGGCATGGCGACACCGGATGGCGTGCCCACAGCAGAACTGGAGCGGCTTTACGGGCTCTGGTCCGACGGCGGGGCCGGTATGCTGCTGAGCGGCAATATCCTGATTGATCGGAACCATCTCGAGCGTCCCGGCAATGTGGTGATCGAAGGCCCGGCGGATGAAGCGATGATGACGGCGTTGAAAAGCTGGGCGCAAGCCGCGACCCGCAATGGCAATCATTTCTGGGCCCAGATCAGCCATGCTGGCAGGCAGACCCAGAGCAATGTCAACCAGCACCCCAAGGCTCCATCAGCGGTCAAGCTCGGCCTGCCCGGCGGACAGTTTGGCGAACCGGTCGCGCTGACCATCGAAGAGATTGAAGAACTGGTCGACCGCTTTGCGCTGGCGGCCAAAACCTGTCAGGCGGCTGGCTTTACCGGCGCGCAGATCCATGCCGCTCACGGCTATCTGCTGAGCAGTTTCCTGAGCCCGCGGTCCAATCAGCGCAGCGACAAATATGGTGGCAGCCTGGAAAACCGAGCCCGCTTTCTGCTCGCCGCAGTCGCCAAGACCCGCGCTGCCGTCGGCCCGGATTTTCCGATCTCGGTCAAGCTGAACAGCGCCGATTTCCAGAAAGGCGGATTCAATTTCGAGGACAGCCTGCAGGTGGTGCAGTGGCTGGAAGCGGCCAGCGTCGATCTGGTCGAGATTTCGGGCGGCACTTACGAACAGCCCGCGCTGATGGGTGCCGACGGGATGGAAGAGAAAGAGGAGCAGAATGTCGCGCCATCGACCAAGGCGCGCGAGGCCTATTTCGTCGATTTCGCCAAGGCGATGCAGGATGCGGTCAAGGTGCCGCTGATGGTGACCGGCGGGTTTCGCACTCGCGCGGCGATGGAATCCGCGCTTTTCAGTGGCGCCGCCGACCTGATCGGCCTCGGACGTCCAATGTGCGTGATGACCGATGCGCCGAAGCGTTTATTGGAAGATTTGGAAGCATTGCCACGGTTCGAGGACAGGCTTCACCTTCTCCCCGACTGGTTGGGTTTTCTGATGCGGTTTCAAATGGTCAAAGCGGTCGCCAGCTTCGCCGTCATCTACTGGTTCTACGAACAGCTGGAAAATCTGGGCAAAAACGGCAAAACCGATCCGAATCTGAGCGTTTTCAAGGCATTTTTGGCCGTAGAGAAACGAAATAAGCGCATTTTGGCAGCGCGCAGCCCGGACTGATCCGGGCCTGCGCCAGCCTGTTGGAAATTGCCGCTCTTTGGGTCAGGACCTAGATATTGGTGCTGGTCGGGATCTGGCTCGGCTGCAGATAGACATAGGGATGCATGCGGCGCTGATTGCGTGCGACAATTCTCGACTCGACCGCCCGCAACCCGGCCTGAAACCGCGCTAGCGGCCCTTCATCGCCGATAATCGCTGGATCCTGAAACCAGCTTTCATAGGGGAAACGGTTGGTGCAATAATCGCCGAGCGGCCGGTAATAGACCGATCCCAGCAACTCCAGCGAAGACAATTGCAACAGTCCGAGCGACATCGGCGGCATATAGTCGATCCATTCGGCCTTGTTATGGCCCGTTTGCTCGGTGGGTGCGGCGGTCCAGCCCGCCCCGGTTACCGCCGGGGCAAAGGTCATGATCGTCCGCTGCGGAAAATTGACCGCGGCATGCTGGGCGCTGGCGGTGAAGATGATCATCGTGCAGACGTCGACCAGCTGGGCGCGCGAGGTGATCGGCTTGAAGCCGACGATATGGCCTTCCGACGCTATCGATGCGGCCCATAGAGCCAGTTCGCTGTCACCGGTCACCGCATCATCATCGGCATAATAGATGTTGATATATTGTTCGGCCCAGTCGTGGATCGCGCTCCAGACCAGCAGGGCGTCATCGCGATAGGCATAGTCCGGAAGCTTGGCCGGATCGGCAACGTTGCGCTCGGCAAAATCGACCGGGGTCATCTTCTTGTAAAAGTCGAAGCGGAGGCGCGCCTGAACCGCTGCCAGCTGGCTGGACTCGATCGTGCCGCCAAAAAAGTCGTCGATTGGACCGCCCTTGTTGATCAAGGTCTCGACCGCCAGATTGTTGATGAACAAAGTGCCTTCGAAATGCGGCACCAGCAGCGACCAGAGCGGATGGACATTGGCGAGATTGCGGCGGGTTGCCACGGCAATCGCTTCGCTGACCAGATGGGTGCCGGCCAGATGGACGAACAGTTCGTGATAGTTGCAGTCGGCAACCTGGACGACAAATTTTGCCATTTCCCAGCCCCATTTTTCGGACGATGAAACCGACGGGGTCATCACCGGATATTGGCTGGCATCCTGGCCGCACTGGATCGCAACCGGCTTGATCGACGATCCACCCGGCGGCACTGCGAACAGCGCCATTGGCTGGTAGACATATTTCGCATGACCTTTCCAGACTCCGGCAACAAGAACCTCCAGATCCTTGTAATCACACAGAAATACGCGGCCATCGGCGAGCGCGTCAGCAAGATTGTCACCATCGATAACCGCGGCATATTGCGCTGCGGTGACCGGGAAATTGTCCGGAATCCGGTCAACGCCGCAGAGCAGCATCGGATTGGGTCCGGCCACCCGGAGCCGGGCGAACTGATCGTCGTCCTGAAATGTATAGGCGATTCCGGGGGTCGGCAGAGTCTGATAGAGATCGCGATAGGCTTCGATCGAGCGCGTATCTGACTTCTCTTCGGCTTTCAGCACATCGATGATCACCGTGACTATGTCGCGAAGGGCGCTGTCATGGCCTTTCAGCGCCTCGATATCCGAGCCTGCGACGGCTTGTTCGATGCTGGATTCGAGGCCGGGCCCGGCCTCATCGACCCGATGCTTCTCGCGCAGCGCTTCGACCCGGGCCTTGATTTCCTCAGCCTCGGTCAGCGCATCGCTGATGATGTCCTTAGCCGCCTGGCTGAGGCCGGAAAATATCGGATGCAACCGGACAGCCGCGACATTCTCCAATATCGCGATGCCCACTTCCAGCACCTTGAACCACCATTCGATCGAAGGCTGATCATCGGCAGGCACTTGCGTGGCCAAGGGCACGCCGGGCAATGTGGGAATGTCCGTTGTCCATTGATAGACGGTCGAGGTTGCATTGATCTGCTCCCGGCGCTGCGCGCGCTGCTCCGGGCTGTCATCCTGCGGCAGGCTGGGATCGATTGCGCCGCGCTTCACACCCTCCCCGGACAGATTGTGTTGCGGGACAATTGACCGTGCATTTTCAAAGGACATGATGGCTCCTGATGTGAATTTCAGATCGGATCACCTAAACATATCATGGTTAACTTGCGGTAAAGGGAGCGCGAAGAAAGCCGCAGCTGATCGCCTGCCAAGTCGCCAGTAGAAACGGATGCAAGGCTTAACGTCGCGTTTACATTTAGTTGCTACCTCTGCTGCATGCAGTCAGCCATTCGTCAGTTCCTGCAAAGGCTTATCCCGCCGATCCCGGAAGCTGTCCGGGACGAATTTGCGATATTGAGTGCCACGCGCCTGCAAAGCCAGTCCCGTGCGCTATTTCTGGCAATGTTCCTGACCATCCCGTTCGTTCTCTATGCCTCGAGCGCCGGTTCCGCATTGTGGATCCGCTACGGCATGCCGCTGGCGATGGCGAGCTGCTGCCTGATCGGCTATATTTCGCTGATCAAGGACCGCAATGCTTCGGGCAGTCCGGAACTGGCGCACAAGTTCATCGCCGAAGCGACCTTCTTTTCGGCTACTATTTGTGTTCTCGTCAGCATCTGGTGCGTGCTCAGCTGGGTCCATGCACCAGCCGATATGCGGCTATTCTATCCGTTCACGCTGGCCATGGGTTCGCTGACGACGATCTATACGCTGGCGACGATCCGGCTGGCAGCGATCCTCAACATCATCATCGGCATCATGCCGATCACCATCATCCTGCTCTTGTCGGGTGATCCGGTTGGCTGGTCTGCAGCAGCCAGCCTGATCATGGTAACGACATTCCTGTTTCGGCTGATCACGCAGCAGAACGATCAGTCCATCCGCCTGCTGGTGTTGCAACATGAGATGCGCGAGCTGGCGCACACCGATCCGCTCACCGGGCTGTTCAACCGCCGGGTATTGGCCGAACATCTGGAACGCCAAATTGCCGTGGAAGATCACAAGCGCGCCTTTACCGTCGCGTTGATCGATCTGGATGCGTTCAAGCCGATCAACGACCAGTTCGGCCATGCGGTTGGCGATCAATTGCTGGTGGAAGTGGCGAGCCGCCTGCAACGCGCCTGCAGCGACAATGGCATTGTCGCGCGCATGGGCGGCGATGAATTTGCCATCCTGCTCTCCCCGGATTCGACCATTTCCAGTTCGGCCTGTGCCGACCATATATTAGCCGCGCTGGTCCCGCCCTGCATCGTTCAGGATCATGTCATCCGGATACAGGCGAGTATCGGCATCGCCAGCTGGCCGAGGGACGGATCGACCGCAAACAGTCTGCTTGAGGCTGCCGATCAACAGCTTTATGCGGTAAAAAATTACACCACCGCAACGAATGTCTTCGTGGCGAAACATCCCAAGAAATTGCGCTCGACAACTGGATAGTCAAGGCTTGGCCGCTCAGGCCTGGTCCAGTTCTTCCGACCGCAGCGCCTTGCGATCAAGCTTGCCGATCATGGTTTTGGGCAGGCTGTCGCGGATCACGACATCCACCACCCGTTCGTGCTTGCCGAGTTGCGGATTGAGCCAGTCCTTCAGTTCTTCACCAGTGATGGTCATGCCCGGTTCCAAAGCGACATAGGCCTTGGGGCTCTCGCCGCGATAGGCATCGGGAACGCCGATCACCAGGGCTTCCTTGACCGCTTCGTGCTTGTAGAGCACTTCCTCGACCTGACTGGGGAAAACCTTGAAGCCACCAACCGCGATCATGTCCTTCAGGCGGTCGACGATCTTGATATAGCCGTCCTCGTCGATCGTCGCGACATCGCCGGTCCGCAGAAAGCCGTCAACAAAGACCTTTTCATCTTCTTCCGGCAGGTTCCAGTAACCTTGCATCACCTGTGGCCCGGAGAATATCAGTTCGCCCGGTTCCCCTGCCGGAGCCGGTTTGGTCGGATCACCCTTGTCGACCAGCTTGACCAGGGTTCCCGGCACCGGCTGACCGATTGTTCCGGACTTGTTTAGCCCTTCATAGGGATTGGCGCTGACGACGCCGCAGCTTTCGGTCAGGCCATAGCCTTCGACCAGCTTGGCGCCGGTCTTCACCTCGAATTTCTTTTTCAGCTCCATCGGCAGCGGCGCGCCGCCGGATACGCAGACCTTGAGCGAGGAGAAATTGGTCTTGTCGATATCGGGATGGTCGAGCAGCGCCTGATACATGGTCGGGACGCCGGGCATCGCGGTAATCTTGGTCCGGGTGATCGCCTTCAGCGTCTGCTTCGCGTCAAAGCGCGGCAGCATGACAATTTCCCCGCCGCGTTCGACCGTGCGGTTGAGCACGGCGCTGTTGGCGAAGACATGGAAGAAGGGCAAGACGCCCATCAACCGGTC
>JAGPVK010000473.1 GCA_018067055.1 Sphingomonadales bacterium
CGGCAAAGGCATGGGCACCGTCCGAGCGGATCAGATCGTCGGGGTCTTGTCCTGCTGGGAGCGAAATGAAATTCAGGCTGTGCGACGGGCGCAATATCGGCAGCGCGCGCAAGGCCGCACGCATCGCGGCCTTTTGGCCGGCATTGTCGCCATCGAAGCAGAGGATCGGGGCCTCGACCATTTTCCAGAGCCGTTCAATCTGATGCTCGGTCAGCGCGGTGCCGAGCGGCGCGACGACATCTTTGAACCCGGCCTGGGCGAGGGCGATGGCATCCATATAGCCTTCGACCACCAGCACCCTGCCAGTCTGGCGGGAAGCAGGCGAGGCCTTGTCGAGATTGTAGAGGGTGCGGCCCTTGTCGAACAATGGGGTGTCGGGGCTGTTGAGATATTTCGGTTCGCCATCGCCCAATATCCGGCCGCCAAAGGCGATTACCCGGCCGCGCGGATCGCGGATCGGGATCATCAGCCGGCCACGGAACCGGTCATAGGGCTCTTTGTCGTCGACCTTGATCAGCAGTCCCGCCTCGATCAGCTGGTCGAGGCCGTGAACCGAGAGGGCGTCCTTGAGCCGTCCGCGGGAATCGGGGGCAAAGCCGAAGCCGAATTCGCGGATCGTGCTTTCCGATATGCCGCGGTTTTTCAGATATTCCCGCGCATGAGCGCCGTCGAGGCCGTTGAACTGGGCGACGAACCAGTCCTGTGCTGCCGCCATGACGTCATGCAAGGTGGCGCGGACTTCCTGTCGCTGTGCGGCACGGGGATCTGGGGCAGGGACTTCCATTTGCGCTTCGGCGGCGAGGTCCTTGACTGCATCCATGAAGCCAAGGCCGCGCTGTTCGGTCATCCAGCTGATCGCATCGCCGTGGGCGCCGCAACCGAAGCAATGATAGAAGCCCTTTTCGTCGTTGATCGTGAAGCTGGGCGATTTCTCGTTATGAAACGGGCAGCAGGCCTTATATTCGCGGCCGGCTTTCTGGATTTTGACGGTGCGCCCGATCAGCGTCGACAGTGTGGTCCGCGATCGCAGTTCTTCGAGCCATTGCGGGGAGAGGGTCATTGGTTCCCCTCCCGCTTGCGGGAGGGGTTAGGGGTGGGGCTGCCAGCGACAGCCATTTCAATTTGGCGAATGACACCCTCAACATTGCTCAAAACATCATCATTGGTGAATCGTAGAACCCTGTATCCATGATCGACGAGATCACGGGATCGCTTCGCATCATAGCTTTGCTGTGTTTCATGCGAATATCCGTCAATTTCTATAATCAATCCCAGTTCGCGGCACAGGAAGTCAGCATAATAGGGGCCGACAGGCATCTGTCGGCTGAATTTGAGTCCGCCGACCTGCCGCTTCGATAAATATTTCCAAAGCTCTCTTTCAGCCGGTGTGGCGGCATTGCGCAGGGATCTAGCGCGATTGGTATTTCTTGGTTTGAAAACTGGCACTTCTATTTCTTTTCAGTCCCACCCCTAACCCCTCCCGCGAGCGGGAGGGGGACTTTCTGTTTAGCTCAGCGCCGCCTTTACCAGGGCGCTGGCCTTGCTCATGTCGATTTCGGTGCCGTGGCGTTTTTTGAGTTCGCCCATCAGCCGGCCCATGTCCTTCATGCCGTCGGCGCCGAGTTCCGTCTTGATGCCGTCAATCAGCGCGGCGGTTTCTTCGTCGCTCAGTTGCGCGGGGAGGAATTCCTCGATCACGCCAAGCTCCATTTTCTCGGCTGCGGCCAGTTCGGTGCGGCCGCCGGATTCGAACATCTCGATCGATTCGCGCCGTTGCTTGGCCATTTTCTGCAGCACGTCGATCAGGATCGCGTCGTCAACGCGCGCATCATCCTTGGTGCGCAGTTCGATGTCCTTGTCCTTGATCTTCGCCAATATGCTGCGCGTGGCGGCGGTGCGGTCCTTGTCACCGGCCTTCATGGCGGCAATTTGCGCGGCTTTCACGGTC
>JAGPVK010000292.1 GCA_018067055.1 Sphingomonadales bacterium
CGGATTTTTCGCATTTGGTTTGGCGGGTGAAAAATCCTTGAACGAAGAACAGGTCGAGCTGGGAAAGGCCTGGGCATTATGGGACTTTGCCCGCCATTGTTCGGATGCCAGCATGCGGCAGTCGGCGTTCGACCGCTGTACCGAAATCATGACCTTCCGGACACAAACCGGTTTTGACAGAAGCGGACGACCGCTCTCAATCCTGTGCAAACTGATGATCCGCGATGTTAGGAAGCGGCAACTGACTGCCGATTTTTACCGCCCGGCCAGTGCTGCGCGCATCATCTGGCACGGGATTACCGGTCACTAGATCGACCGTCGCTGATCCGCGGATTTGGCCTATGAAGAAATTTGCAGCCGGTGCTGCCGGCACATTATTGCTGCTGACCGCGGGCCTGTTTCTGTGGATTGGTGCGCAGGGGCAGGATGTTCCGATACCCGCTGCGCCGCCGCCCCCGCAACCGGCAGAGCCCGAGAGCTTGCCGGAGGCTGATCCGGATGCGCTGACGATCGGGCCTCCGCCGCCGACACCGCCCAAAGCCTATAAGGCCTCGCGTGAAGAATTGCGGTTCAATCGCTATGACCGCAATCGGGACGAGATTATCACGCGTCTGGAGATGATGAGCAGTCGCACCGATGCCTTCCGGAAACTCGACAAGGACGGCAATAATCTATTGACCTTCGAGGAATGGGCGGTCGCGACCAGCGAGAAATTTGCCGGAGCCGACAGTGATGGCAACAGCCAGCTGACCCGCACCGAATTCCGGACGACGCGGCCCAAGCGCTCGCCAGCCCGCTGCAAATGCTAGCTTCTGACGCTAGGTGAGTTGCAGGCCCTTTGCCGACAGCGGATGCAGCCAGGCGGCGAAATCTTCCCGGGCTCTGGTGGTATAGGCTTCCTTGCGTTCCTTCTTCTTCACACGCTCTTCAAACGGCGGGAACAGACCGAAATTGACGTTCATCGGCTGATAGTCACGGGCGTCGGCACCACCGGTGATGTGCGACAAGAGCGCCCCGAAAGCGGTGGTCTGCGGGGGCAGGGTAAAGGGTTCGCCGCGAATCTCTGCGGCCACCATCCGGCCAACCATCAATCCGACCGCGGAACTTTCGACATAGCCTTCGCAGCCGGTGATCTGGCCGGCGAAACGGATATGCGGGGCTTTCTTGAGACGCAACTGCTGATCGAGCAATTTGGGCGCATTGATGAACGTGTTGCGATGGAGACCACCCATTCTTGCGAACTCGGCGTTTTCCAGACCGGGAATGGTTTTGAGAAGATCGGCCTGCGCGCCATATTTCAGCTTGGTCTGAAAACCGACCATGTTCCAAAGCGTGCCAAGGGCATTGTCCTGCCGAAGCTGGACCACCGCATAGGCTTTGCCGCCGGTGTGGCTGTTGGTCAGACCAACCGGCTTCATCGGACCAAAGCGCAGGGTTTCAGGGCCGCGCGAGGCCATGACTTCGATCGGCATGCAGCCTTCGAAATAGGGCGTGTCCTTTTCCCATTGCTTGAAGTCGGTCTTTTCGCCGTCGAGCAGTCCCTGGATGAACGCTTCATATTGCTCGCGATCCATCGGGCAATTGATATAATCCTTGCCATCGCCTTCCGGTCCGACCTTGTCCCAGCGCGACTGCATCCAGGCGATGTCCATATTGATGCTGTCTTTGTAGACGATCGGAGCAATGGCATCGAAAAAGGCGAGCGAGTCCTCGCCAGTAGCGGCACCGATGCTTTCTGCCAAAGTCATGGCGGTGAGCGGACCGGTGGCGACGATCGTCAATCCGCTTTCGGGAAGTTGGTCTATCCGCTCGCGAATGATCTCGATATTCGGGTGTTCGTGCAGCCGCTTGCTTACGCCGTCAGAGAAATGATCACGGTCGACGGCAAGGGCTGATCCTGCCGGCAGCCGATGCTGGTCGCCTTCGCCGATGATGATCGAATCGAGATCGCGCATTTCCTGATGGAGCAGGCCAACGGCATTTTTCTCCGCATCGTCCGAGCGGAAGCTGTTCGAGCAGACCAGTTCGGCCAGCTTGTCGGTTTGATGGGCAGGGGTCATTTCGCCGCTGCCGCGCATTTCCGAGAGACGGACCTTCACGCCCTGTTCCGCGAGTTGCCATGCGGCTTCCGACCCGGCGAGTCCGCCGCCAATAATATGTACTTGTGTCATGCGCGCCTTAGTGTTGTGGTAAGGTCGCAATGTCAATCTGGCAGTCACGGTGTTTGCGTGTTAGAGGCCATTTCGACGTGGGGGAGAGATTATTCCGATGAAAAGCGCATTTGCCGAAAACAGACCATTTCTGCTGCTCAGCCTGCTGTTCGGGATCAGCTATTATTTTGCCTGCGTCCTCAACAGCCCGGAATTGCCCGAACCGTTGATCGTCGTCTGGAAAGGTGCTGGTGTCAGCTTATTGGCGATTTACGCCCTGATCCGGCTGCACCGTCTGGACGGCAAGATTGTCGGAGCGATCATGGCATTCGGGGCGATCGGCGACATGACGCTGGAATATGACATGCGGATCGGCGCGGGCGCGTTCCTGATCGGGCATCTGATCGCCATCGGTTTCTACTCGCGCTATCGTCGCCATAAATTGGGACTGAGCCAGAAAATCTTCGCGATTCTTCTGGTGCCGCTGTCGGTATTCATCGCCTGGGCCTTGCCCTCCAATAGAGGCGACGCATTGACGATCGCAATCTACTGCCTGTCGGTGGCTGCAATGGCGTCGATGGCCTGGACGAGCCGCTTTACCCGCTATCAGGTTGGCGCGGGGGCAATCATGTTTCTGGTTTCAGACCTGCTGATTTTTGCGCGGATGGGGGTTCTGGAGAATAGTTTCATCCCGACCCTGCTGGTCTGGCCTTTATATTATTTCGGCCAGTTCATGATCGCGACGGGGATCGTAAGAACACTCCGCCACGAAATGGCAGCGGACAGCGCCGACCCGGTTCAGGCCTGATAAGCGGCGATCGTGGTCCGGTGCAGCAGCCGGTCATGGCCGTCATAACCGCCGGTTGCGCAGTGCAGCACCGAGCGATTGTCCCACATGACCAGCATATTGGGCTGCCACTGGTGGCGATAGACAAATTCATCGCGGCTTTGCCAAGCGTATAATTGCTGAAGCAAGGGCAGGGCTTCTTCCTGCGCCATGCCTTCGAAGCCGATAATATATCCCATGCAGCTGAACAATCCAGGACGCCCGGTTTCGGGATGCTCGCGGATCAGGGGATGGGTCTGGGTGGCGCGGGCCGATTCATCCG
>JAGPVK010000309.1 GCA_018067055.1 Sphingomonadales bacterium
GATTGTCCGCTGCCATGATCCGCTCGATGGTTTCCATCCGGTCGTCGAGACGACGCGCCATATGGTGCAATTCTTCCAGCAGATTTTCGTCTTCATTGGTGATCGTTGCTGCGGTTTTCCATTTTGTGACATAGTGGAAAATCAACCAGGGCAGACCGATGAACAGGGTTCCCATGACGATGGGAATGATGATGAGTTCTTCCTGCATTATGCGTCACCTTTCTTCATGGCCGCCTTCATGGCTTCCAGTTCTTCATCGACCTTGTCGCTGGATTCCAGCGCGGCGATCTGATTTTCCAGACTCTGTGGCTCTCCGCCCATGCTGAGCGAGTCGGCCCTGCCTTCGGCAAAATCCACCTGGCGTTCGAGATATTCAAACCGCGAGAAAGCATCATGGACCTTTTCGCCATTATACATTTCGCGCAGTTTCACGCGATTTTCAGCGCTTTCCAGACGATTGACCAGGCTGCTCTGGCGCGAGCGGGCTTCCTGCAGTTTCTTCTGCAATTTCGCGATGTCACCTTCCGATGCACGGAGCGAATCGTCCAGCACCTGGATTTCTGCTTTCAACTGGTCCGCCATGTCAGCAGCCTTGCGTTTTTCAACCAGTGCCGCCTTGGCGAGATCTTCGCGATCCTTGGACAGCGCGAGTTGCGCTTTTTCGCCCCAGTCTTCGGTCAGATGATCAAGCTTGTCGATATGCCGGCGCATTTCTTTCTGGTCGGCAATCGTGCGAGCAGCAGAGGCGCGGACTTCGACCAGGGTTTCTTCCATCTCCAAAATGATCATTCGGATCATTTTGGACGGGTCTTCGGCCTTGTCCAGCATGTCGGTAACGTTGGCGGCGATGATGTCGCGCGTTCTTGAAAAAATACCTGCCATGTACATACTCCGGTTGCGTCTGTGGTTGTTTTGAAACTTGTTCGAGCCGTCGCCCCATTCCTGTTCTACATCAACCTGTTGAATTTCAAAAGGTGGCCGGGACCTGACTTCGGCAAGGGGGAAAGAAGGGGTCCCGGCCATTTTGTCTGTCATGCCCGGTAACCCAGGTTAACGAAGCTGACAGAAGGGGAATCGTTCTTGTCGGAAGCCATGGTGCCTTCGGCCTGTGCGGGTCCGACGGCGCTGATCAAAATCGTTACGCCAAACAGCAGGATCGAGATGATCGCGGAAATATCGGTGCGGCTCATTTTGTTCAGTGCGGGCATGGTTTCCTCCAGAATTTCGTGTATTTGGTATCTGAACCCTACATTGCAGAACCCGTGCCAACTCTATCAACCTATTGAATAATAACAATAATCTATCTTTTTCGGTCCGCTCGATATAGTATTAATTGCTATTTAATGGGAATTGACACTATATCTTGGTCATGGAACGCGAAAGTCAATTTGTCGGTGAATCGGGCGCCTTTCTTGACGCGGTGGAAAAGGCCAGCCGGGCCGCACCGCTCAACCGTCCGGTGCTGGTCGTCGGCGAGCGGGGAACCGGCAAGGAACTGATCGCCGAACGCCTTCACCGCCTCAGCATGCGCTGGGATGGACCGTTTATCACGCTCAATTGCGCGGCGATGCCGGAAACCCTGATTGAGGCGGAATTATTCGGTCACGAGGCTGGCGCTTTCACCGGCGCGACCAAGGCCCGGGTAGGGCGATTCGAGGAAGCCGATGGCGGCACCTTGTTTCTCGACGAACTGGGTACCTTGTCCACCGGCGCGCAGGAACGGCTGTTGCGGGCGGTTGAATATGGCGAAATCACCCGAATCGGCTCGTCACGGCCGCAGCGCGTGGATGTCCGGATCGTTGCCGCGACCAATGCGGATCTGCCGAAAATGGCGGAAGAGAATAAATTTCGCGCCGATTTGCTCGATCGTCTGTCGTTCGAAGTGGTCACGCTGCCACCGCTCCGCGTGCGAGAAGGCGATGTTCCGGTACTGACCGACTATTTTGGTCGGCGGATGGCAGCCGAGCTGGAATGGCCGACATGGCCCGGCTTTGGCCGGCTCGCGTCCGAAGCGTTGAACCGTCACGATTGGCCGGGTAATGTCCGGGAATTGCGCAATGTAATCGAGCGTGCCGTCTATCAATGGAATGACCATAGCAGGCCGGTCGACCATGTGGTGTTCGATCCCTTTGAATCGCCCTGGAAGCCGCGCGAGACCAAGGCCAGATCCGAAGCCGAGCCCACGCCATCACCAGCCGGAGACGCCATTCCGCACAGCGCGGAGCCGGTTGCGAACGAACCTTCCTTCGATGCTGTCGACGACATGAAAGCGGCCGTGGAAGCCTATGAAAAGCGGATATTGGAGGCTGCCCTGGCCAAATCGCGATACAATCAGCGGCAAACCGCCAAGGCGCTCAACCTGACTTATGATCAGCTGCGCCATTCGCTGAAAAGGCACGATCTGCTGGGATCATGAAAAAGGGGGCCGCAAAGCCCCCTTTACATGCTTCCAATTCTTCCAGTCTTATCCTGCGTTGGCATTCACCATCGCGTAGAACATCGGCAGCGAAAGCAGTACGTTGGTGCGCGAGGCCATTAGCGCGATCTTGCCTGCCGCTGCTTTCTCGTCGGCCGTGGCTTCAACGATGCCGAGAACCCGTTTCTGTTTCGGCCAGATGATGAACCAGACATTGGCCGCCATGATGATCGCGATCCACATGCCAGTGCCGATCAATGTATATGGCTGTTGCAAGGTCATCGCCTGATGAACCCAGCCGCTTGCCCAGGCGACATAGAGGCCGGTGATTACCGTGAGCAAGGCGGCCCAGCGGAAGTAGAACAATACTTTCGGTGCAATATGCTTGCCGACCGCGGGTTTCAATTCGTCCGGAATGGTCGGCATCAGCGGTACCTGAACAAAGTTCAGATAATAGAGCAGTCCGATCCAAAGCACACCGAAGAACAGGTGGAGCCAGCGCCCGATTGCATTGCCGGTGACCATATCGCCATCCAGGCCAAACATCAGCGCGAACGCGGCAATCAGCCCGACGATCATCACCGCATTCAGATTTCCAAAAAATTTTGCCATTTTATATTCCCCCCCAGGATTTGTTTCCAATCAATAGCCAATGTTATGCTCGCAACCTCTCGATGTCACGAAAAAATGAATGATTCAGCGAATGTGACAGCCAAAGCAACAATTGTCCTTGCATCTTTTCCGCTATTCATGCGTTGACCCACCGTATCTCAAAAAAATGGAGAAAAGAGAATATGGCTTTCGAACTTCCCCCGCTCCCCTACGCAAAAACTGCATTCGGAGATCTGATTTCCGAAGAAACATTCAACTATCATCACGGCAAGCACCATAATGCCTATGTCAGCAAGACCAATGACGCGATCAAAGGCACGGATCACGAAGGCAAGAAGCTTTCGGCAATCATCAAATCAGCCGAAGGTGGCCTGTTCAACAACGCAGCTCAGGTCTGGAACCACAGCTTCTACTGGCTGTGCCTGTCACCCGAGAAAAAGGAAATTACCGGAGAACTGAAAGATCGCCTCGAAAGCAGTTTCGGTTCGATCGACGAATTCAAATCCAAGTTCAAGGACGAAGCGACCGGCCATTTCGCCAGTGGCTGGGCCTGGCTGGTTCTGGACGGTGATGAACTGAAAATCACCTCTTATCACGATGCCGACACACCCGTCGCTCATGGTGTCAAACCACTATTCACGCTCGATGTCTGGGAACATGCCTATTATCTGGATTACCAGAATGCCCGCCCGGATTATGTGTCGGCCTTGCTCGACAATGCAATCGACTGGGATTTTGTCGCCCTGAACCTGGACGGAGACGGCATCAGCCGCGCCGACCAGGGCTGAACGACCGAACCGAAAAGCGTTTAAGCCGCGTCCTGACGGTCAGGGCGCGGCTTTTCTTCGACCGAGAAGCCATATCTCATCAGCATCGGGATATTGGCCATCGCAAACAGGAATGATACCGCGGGCACGCCCCAAACCTTTACGGTTAGCCACCAGTCGAAACTCATTGTCGCAACCATCGCCTCGTTAATCACGGCCATTGCTGCAAAAAATATCGCCCAGTTGCGGGACAATTTCAGCCAGCCTTCGTCGGTCAACCCTTCGAACGCGGCTTGCAGCAGGCTTTTCAGCATCGCTTTGCCGCGCAGCAAACCGCCAAATAATATCAGCGCAAATCCGGCATAGATGATCGTCGGCTTGTGCTGGATGAAGCGCGGATCGTTGAAATAAATGGTCAGGGCGCCAAATCCCAGGATCAGAATGGCGGACATCCACATCATCGGCGAAACCTTGCCCAGCT
>JAGPVK010000323.1 GCA_018067055.1 Sphingomonadales bacterium
GAGATTCCAACGCCACGCTGGACCGCATATGATGCGAAATATTTTGGTACCAAATTACCAAAAGGAATACCTGCGATTGTTCGGGATCGCGCATATTCCTCTCCCATCTGGTATACGCCTTGATTTGCTCACACATAGAATCTGTGGTCGCCAACTGAACGCTGCCATGCAAAAAGCCGTGCAATGACCAGATTAACAATCCAAGCCCGCCTGCGTCTTTTCTGCAGCTTTGCCAAGGGTGAACCGCTGGTTCATTTTCTTGTTCTGGGACTGGCGTTGTTCGCGTTTTTTGACCTGGTTAACGGCGGCAGCACCGATAATCTGGACAAGCATATCGTGGTAGATCAAGATCATTTGCTGGCTTTTGTGCAATCGCGACAAGCGAACCTCGATGATGCCACCAATCCCCGCATCGGGGCGATGGCCCCTACCGAACTTCGCACGCTTGTCGAGGAGTATATCCGCGAGGAAACCATGTATCGAGAGGCTTCAAGCCTAGGACTGGACAAAGACGACTATCTCATTCGTCGCCGGCTCGTCCAATCGCTCGAATTCCTGTTTCGCAGCATGGGAGAAGTTGAGGCACCATCCGAAAAGGACCTCCGTTCCTTTTATGCCGAAAACAGTGCGCGTTACACCTCACCGGCAAGCATCACCTTCTCTCACATATATTTCAGCAGCGACAGTCATGGGAGGAACGGAGCAGAGCGCCTCGCCCGCAAAATGCTGGCCAACATACAAACAAATGGCGAGGATGCTGTATTGGCATCAGGCTGGCCGGGCGATCGCTTCGCCTATCACCTCAATTATGCGGAACGCGACAGATCGATTGTCGCCAGCCATTTTGGACAGGATATGGCAAAACAGCTGTTTTTGCTTCGCACCGCGCCTAGGGAATGGCAGGGTCCATTCCGATCAACCAGCGGGTTCCACCTGGTTCGCATCGAGCGGTTGGCACGGAATGAGCAACTGCCTTATCAAGCCGTTGCCGGCCAAGTCCGAAGCGACCTGGTCGAGGCGCGCAAAGACTCCGCCGCTGCCCTGGCCTATGACCGTTTGCGCGCGCAATATGATGTACAAATCGACGGCAAGATCAGCCAGCTAATGACGCACGAAGCCGGAAAGAAGTAGCCATGCTTCGCGTGCTGATCACATTTTTGCTGCTCGTTTGCGGATCGCCGGCACAGGCGCATGAAAGCCTGCCGGTGGTCATCGTGATCGAAGAAAAAGCCGATGATATATTTGCCTTGCGCATGCAATTGCCGCCAGCCATTGATTCCAGCAACACGCCGGACATCGCCATGCCCTCACAATGCCGGCCGCTGAAACCGCTACAGCAGAGCGGTCAAACAGGGCTATACCGTTGCAAGCAGGCGATTGGCGACGGCGCGCTTCATTGGACATATCCCAAGCAATTACCATCTATTCCGACCTTTGTTCGCCTGGCCCTGCTATCGGGCGAAACACATACTTTGCTCGTGGGACCGGGCGAAACGACTATGCATTTGCCGGTACAAGAAAGCTGGCAATCGGTGGCCCTTCAATATCTTGAAATGGGAATAGAGCATCTCCTTTTCGGCTATGACCATCTGATCTTTCTTCTCTGTCTTATATGGATCGCCGGCACTTTCAGGCGAGTGTTGTTGGCGGTAACCGGTTTTACGCTCGCCCATTCTATCACGCTTGCGCTATCGGCAATGTCGGTCATTCGCATATCCGTCCCACCCGTTGAGGCAGCGATCGCGCTATCGATCATCTTTCTGGCAAGGGAGATCGCGATCGGGCGGCGCGACACGTTAACCTGGCGTCATCCCATGCTGATATCCAGCCTGTTCGGTTTGCTGCATGGATTGGGCTTTGCCGCTGCGCTCAATGAAATCGGCCTGCCGCAAACGCAGCTGGTCACCGGCTTGGCGTTCTTCAACATTGGCGTCGAACTCGGTCAATGCGCAATTGTCGCAGCAGTTTTCGGTGCAATTGCCTTGGGACGCAGATTTGTACCGAAGCTGGCGTCTGCAGGTTTCAAACTGAACTCGCCCAGTTTGCCGGCCATCTCACGGCGCGTGACAATCATGGCGGCAGGTGGTCTGAGCGCATTCTGGTTTATCGATCGAACCACCGGTTTTTTCTAGAGTCGGAAACCCGAGGCAACATTGCATGCTGCCAAACACGGCAAGTGCGAGAGGCTCGTTTGTCAGGAAAATAGAAAAACTATTCGGCAATTCGGTATCCGCGCCGCTTCCACGAGAAGGCGCGGATACCAATTGCTACCCCGGACTACCAACCCGAGGGCGGGTTTTCCCGTGCTATGATTTGCTCATACCGGGCATTGATAGTCCGGTCGCCGTCTTCATTTTCCGGGATCATCCAGAACCGGCCTTCGGTGACGCATTGCAGTGCAAATTCTGACACCTCTTCTGGCTCGGTCAGTTGCAGTTTCAAGCCAGTGGCTGCGAGCAGGTCATCCATTGTCCGATAAGCGACCTTCTTTTGCGCTTCGTTATCGACATAGTCGTCGGGCCGCACTTCGCCCGATGCAAGGATACCGGTATTGACCGTATGAGGCCCGGGAAAAAGGACCCCCGCCTTGATCTTGCCGCCTTCGCGCACCAGCTGCTGGTGAAGCACTTCTGAAATGCTGGTGACAGCAGCCTTGGTCGCGGCGTAAATCGGCGTGTTCGGCATCGAGTAGAGACCGCCATTGGCGGAAGAGCTATTGATTACCATTCCATCCTGGCCGGCCTCGAGCATCCTCGGGACGAAAGCTGCAATGCCATGGACAACGCCGAGTACGTTTACATCGAAGCCCCAGCGCCAGTCACTAATCGGAAGATCCCATATTTTGCGCTGCGCTTCACCCAGACCGACGCCGGCATTGTTGAACAGGAAATGGACGGTCTCAAATTCCGCGAATATCTTGTCCGCCGTTTCACGAACCGAAATTTCCTTTGTCACGTCACAGGCAAAGCCAAGCACTTTACCTGTGCCAAGCACAGAAAGTTCCTGACGTACGGCCTCGATACGTTCGGCATTGATATCAACAATCACGACATCGGCACCGGCCTGCGCAAGGTCGTGGCATAGACATTTTCCGACACCGCTTGCGCCGCCGGTTATCACGGCGATTTTTCCCGAATAATAGCCCATTATGCAGGCTGCAATTCGGCGATTTCTACACCGATATTGGTCGGATCATCGAAACGGCCAACCCAGTGGTCGGCAATCCATTCACCGGGCACAGTACGAAGGATTGTACCACCCGTTTTGGTCCCACCCTCAACATAGTTCATCGAGGTTATTTTTCGAACCGGGATATCGGCCAAGGGATCGAACGGAGATTCACGCAATGTGATTGTACCGGTCATATCGCGCCTGTCCGCATAATTGCGCTCCCAATTCAAACGCGTCAGGTAGACGTCCCCGTCAAATTCGCCCGGCGTGTCGATCGACATCAATGCCTTGTAACAGAACAGATGCTCCTCGAACTTGCGAGGCTCATCGACCGATTTGCCAATTGTGCCTTCGATCTCGAAATAGGGGATGCCGTGGCGGGAACAGGTTGCGCGCAGATGGTCGCCATCACGCTCGAAATGGGTTTGTGCGATTTTCTTTGGTTCACCAAAACGCTCACGGCCGGATGTAACGACACTTTCACCTTCCATTGCCATGTGGAAACAATAGGCTCCCGGAGCACCATCATGCGTGCACGTAGCGCCCATGGTCAAAGCGCCTATTTCGATCGTATCGACTTCCGAGACATGCATGGTGACGTGCATCATTTGAAGCCATATTTCAGGCCGCTCCACCGGGTCGAGCGGTCGCGGCAACAATGCGTTGATAATTTCGCGGTCGGTCTCGTACGTGGCACGAATGCCATAAACCGAGTTGCGAAGCATGCCGGGATCGCGGTTCGCGTCTGAACTCTGGACATAACGAAGACGTGTCATAATTCTCTCCTATATATTTTTTGTTATTTTGCCCTGCGCCGAGCGAAGCGGATTGCTTATTCAGCCGCTTCGACGAGCGCGCTTTTCTCAGCCGTTGCGGCGTAGAATTGTTCGAAATATTTGCGGAACCGCAAAATCGGGCCATCACCGTCACACAGATAAGGTTGCGCGAGATGGATTTTGCTTTCCCAGATTGGAATATCGCCTTCGACACCCTGCTGTCCGCACGTATGTTCAATGGCCATTTTCACTGCCATTTCCTGCATCGAGCCGGACTCCACCGCTGGATGGGTGAAGCAAAAGCGCAACTCGACATCGTCGCCCTCAATCGGCGTCGCGATCACAAGCAGGCTAAGGTCCACAAGACCCTTCAATTTGGTATATTTCTGCCCTGCCCCATTCTGCACGGTCTCGACCGAGTAAGGCATCTGTTTCATCTCGCCATCGACCGGCACGGTACGATGGCCCCTGGCTATACTGCGCCGCTTCACACCATCATAGGAAGTTTCACCCTCCGGAACCGCGTCCATCGCATGAACATAAGCGAAATGAGCAACGTCGACGCCATTTTCCGCAATTTCCTGAGGGTTACTGGCAAAACGCCATTCGCGACGCGTTGGCTTGGCCCAGGCCGGGTCGGTAAATTCAGGATAGTCAATCACCTCGAACAAAGGTTCAACATTGTCTGGATGATACCAGGTCCAGATCACTCCAGACGATTCCACGACCGGATAGGCTTGCGTCAGCGGCTCCCGTTTCGCGCGCGGCGGGAAAGCCTTGGCATAGGGGATCTTGCTGCAATAACCATCGGGACGAAACTGCCACGCATGAAACGGGCAGCGGATACTGTCGCCCTCGACCTTGCCACCCTTGCCAAGATGAGCACCGAGATGTGGACAATAAGCATCAAGCAGGCCAGCCTCGCCCTCCTCATTGCGAAAAAGAACCAGGTCGCGCCCGAAATAATGAAGGTCGCGCACATCGCCGATTTCGAGTTCAGAACTGTAGCTCACACCATACCATCCAAACGGTATGGACATTGGGAAACGCTCAACTTGGGGCACGCTTCTGGCCTCCTCCGCAATAAGTTATTGAAGGCATAGTAGCTGGCCAAAGCAGAAACGAAAGATGCGATTCATGCACGCTTTGTCTACCTGTGCGGACAATTTTGTCAGAATCTATCCGACAAAGCCTTGGCCATGCTTGGCCGGACTTTTACGCGTGATAGATTGCGCACCAGATAATTTATGAATGCACGCGTCGATGCCGGCATGATGCCGGGCGAATAGACTGCCCAACATTCGCGATCATAACATCCCCATTCCTCGTCAAGGCCCAAAACCGAGCCATCAACGAGCGAGTCGATCAATATACTGACCGGCAGGCTGGCCACACCGAGCCCTTTCCTGACGGCGCTTCTCAGCGAAATGCCGCTATTGCTGCGCCAGCGAGGCTTCACCTTTATTTCGACGCCATTGTTGAACGTCATGGTCGACGAAAGATTGGTCAAACAGTCATGGTTCTTGAGATCCTCTGGCGAACTCGGCCAGCCATTTTTCTCGACATATTCTCGCGACGCACAAAGACAATGCGAGACATAGCCGAACATCCGTGCCTTGCGGTTGGAATCGGGCAATTTACCGTAGCGGATGACAAGATCGAAACGCTCCTGCGTAACCTCTTCCTCATCCAGATAGGCAATCGACTCTATTACGATATCGGGATTTTCACAGCTGAAGTCTGCCAGCAAGGCAGACATAAATTCCGAACCGAAAATATCACTCAATCCGACCCGGAGAACGCCGAACGGCTCGGTGCTATAGCGACCGATCGAATGTTCAAGATTGCGCAAGCGTTCCTGCAGATCGGCGCATTCAGAATGGAATGTTTTTCCGGCGTCGGTCAGCGAAAGGCGCCGCGTGGTTCGAATGAGCAGCTGCACGCCCAAACGATCTTCCAGTTCATGGACCGTCTTGCTGATAAATGATTTTGAAACACCCAGCTTTCGACCGGCGGCAGTGAACGTGCCATATTGGACGACAGCCAGAAATTCCTCAATACCGCGCCATTCAGACATGTTTTACCTCTGTCCAAATGCTAGCATCTCCCCCACCCGAATACTAGCATCGGGTGGGGGAGAAACGGATTTCAACACAAATTATTCAGCGGCCTGCTTGAGGAAATTCTCGCGCTTTGGACCAATTTGTTTTGCAATCGCCCATAAGGCGTCCTCATCCACATCATAGATCTCAACTGCGTTCGACCCCAACATTTTCTGAATGTCCTGATCCGGCAGTCCACCAAGACTCTCGATCATCTTGTCAAGCGTATTTGGCCAGGTCCCTTCGGGGTGGGGATAATCTGTACCCCACAATATACTGTCGACCCCAATTTCATAATAGGCCTGGGTTGACTCCTCATCGGGCAATGCCGAACAGCCGACCCGAACATTTCGGGCAAAATATTCACTCGGCTTCATGCTCATATTCGCATAATAATCGCCGAGCTTGCCGCTGGTATGTTTTGCCGAGGCGCGGATGTCCATCAATTGCATGATCCATGGAAACCAAAACTCGCCCCCCGCCTCGACGAAGCAAGTCATCAGCTTGGGATATTCCTCAAAAACGCCACCGAAGGTGAGGCCCCAAAGCGGCCGAGTCATCCAGAAGGCATATTCGCAAAGAAACGTGCCGATCCAGCCTGGCTGTGAAATGTCATATTTGGGTGATGCGCCGGAGTGGAAATGAAGCGGCAACTCCAAATCCTGCAACAATGCCCATACCTTGTGATATTTGGTGTGGTTGTACAAGTCGTAGTCGCCGGTGAATGCCGGAAAGAAAACACCCTTCAGGCCATTTTTCTTGGCCCAGATAATTTCCTTTATCGTTTCATCTATGTCGTAAAGCGCCGGAATAACCGCAAGCCCGATACGACGATGCGGGTCATCTTTGCAAAAATCGGCCATCCAGCGATTGTGCGCGCGGGCGCCGGCCCATTGCAATTCGGCGCCTTCGGTCGTCGGTCTCAAACCGATATCCGCACCAAATGGTGGAGCATTGCGCTCCGTAATGCCGTCGGGAAACAGAACTTCAGCTGCGACCCCGTCGCCATCCAGAATACGATTGCGGATCGTCCCATCCCAGGCGCCTTGAAGCCCGTCGCCTACTTTGGCCCGCCACTTGTCATTGAAATCGCTAATCAAAAACTCTTTTTCATGCTGCTCACGCGCCTTGATCTCGATCGCTACATTCTCGTCGAAAAGTTTATGATATTTGGATTCCAAATAATCTCGATAGCGTTCCGGGGGCAACCCAGCATGGCCATCGGATGAAACAACAAGATATCTTTCCATGATCCTTCTCCGTAATCGCGTCTCCGTCAACGATGTGTTCTGCGGAAACAATTTTGCAAACCGACCTTCAAGGGATCGTGCCGCTACGCATAAACGGTCAGAGAA
>JAGPVK010000424.1 GCA_018067055.1 Sphingomonadales bacterium
TAGCCAATGTCAAATCCGGGATCGATCTTGAGCCCGCCCAGATTGACAAAGCACCAAGGCTTCATGCTGACATCGGCAAGCCGCACCGGCTCCCAGAACCCCATCGCAATGCCGGGACGCAAACCGCAAAGGCATACGGGCAGGGTTGGGTTTTTGGGATCAGGTCTGCTCGATGGCCAGATATCCAGCCCGCCAATTGAAAGCGGAAAGAGACAGGACCAGCAGATGTCGGTGATCGGATTGACAAATTTACCGGTGCAACGGCCAGGGCCGGCATCAGCGCGCGCCGGGGCTGAAACAAGCAAGCTAAATACCAGCAGACATAATAGCATTAAGGACTTCAACCTGAAGATATCTGAAAAGCCCTTTGTCATTGGCTTCGCCCCCGCTGTTGGAGCAGCGCAAATTCGCGGATACGCAGCATCCGGCCCTGTTGATCGACGATTGCCGGAAGTGCTTTGATGTCGAAATGCGCGGTCAGTTTTCCGCCCTGATCAAAATAGAAACGTCTTTGGCGCGATTTCATAAGTTGAAGCGGCGCGCCGTTTGTAAGAATGAGTTTTGCTGTCTTTGGTTTTTGCGCAAATGCCCATTCGAGCTGGGCTGGATCATCGCCATCTAAAAATATCAATGCCGCGCGCAATGGAACGGTATCGAGGGGATTTACCTTGGTTCCTTTGGCCCAGATCCTGCGCCCATCATGATCCAATATATCGACCTGCAATGTGATGGTAGGATCGAACAAGCGCGTTGCGGCTTTTGTCGCTCTCACCAATCCGGCGACAGGCTTGGGGCGGTTTACTCGCGCTATGGTGCGGGCTTTGAGTTTCTGGTTGAGCCGGTCAATGTCACCATTTTTGTCCATGGTCTGAAGGCGCGACTGAATTTGCTCGAGTAAATCCGGTTCGATAATCGGGAAATGTGTGCCCTGCTGGCCATAGTCGCGCGCCAAGGATGGAGAAGACAGCAGGACTGTGACGAGGAGGGGTAAATAGCGCCTGTTCACAATATTGCCCTCCCGGTGCCTATAATCCGGGGAGCGCAAATGAAACCGATCTCACGATAACGGCTATCAAAGCCATGTTTGTGGGACGTCCCGACATAGTAACAGCCATCCGGAATGATCCCTTCAGGGCCTTTGGTAAGCGCAGCGCCT
The DNA here is from genome assembly GCA_018067055.1 of Sphingomonadales bacterium. GTDB lineage: Bacteria > Pseudomonadota > Alphaproteobacteria > Sphingomonadales > Sphingomonadaceae > Parasphingorhabdus. The sequence continues at coordinate 1,157 of JAGPVK010000424.1, forward strand.
TTACGCGTTTTGGGTTTGGTTCGCGCGACAAGCCCATTGTTGATAAAGACATTTTTGCCGTCATGGCGAACTTGATCACCCGGCATGCCCAATATCCGCTTGCCGAAGATTTGCGGCTTCTTGCCGAAATGGCCAGTGAGCAGTTCTGAACGTGGCGGTTCGAAAAATATCAACGCGCCGCGAGAAGGGGTAAAATTCTTGTCCAGCCAGAATGCCCAGTTGGGGAGGCTGGGGCTGGCGTTAATCAGCAGCGCATGGTTGTCGCTGAATTTGGCTATCGGTGCATAAAGAAACGGGATCGCGACCAGCATTGCCAGAACAAGCGGGCGTTTCAGGCGGGATCTAATACCGTTCATTGCGGCTTCTCCCGGCTATCGTTTTCCAGTTTTTGGGCGATTTTGGCTTTGAGTTGCGACGTGGCGTCGGGCGTATTTTTTGAAAGCACCGCTTCGGCAACCAAAATCACATGTCCGCTGCGGCTGAAATCATCGACGGCCGCTTCCGTTGCTTTGAGATACCGGGCAATGGCCTCGCGCGTCATTTCCGGATCAGCATTGCCCTTTGCTTCTGCGTCAACGAAATCGCGCATGATCTCGGACATGCGGACTTGCACAATTTGTTGTCCATTGGGCTCGATCAGACGCATGCTAACCCAGCTGATCCACAAAACTGCGGCTGAGAATAAAAGCACCATGATAACCGATCGCCCGCTGGGTAGATGCTCTGAGAAAATTGCAAATTTGCTCATGTCTTGCTCCTTTTGGAAAAGCTACCCGCTATCCGCGCAATAAATCTCGGTATCCGAAGCGCCGCGATCAGAGCAGTAGACCCAAAGAATATGATTTTGAGGTCACTGGAAAACGCCAATCTGCGCACCCCGTCCGCTTCGAGATAGCGGCTGCTTAAATTGTCGAGATGCGTGAACAGCCCGAGCAAATCCCAACCGGACAAGATAAGAAAAAAGCACAGCGGCAGGCCGAGCGCCATCAACACCGAGCTCATGGTGAACAACGATGCTTCCAGCATGATGTGGCAAGAGGTTTGAAAGAGCTTCCGCACGGGAAATGGCGCACGTTTGCAGCGCTGGTCCTTGCTTGTGCCAAGGAAAAGATAAGAATCAAACAGCGTATCGGTTTTGTCAGGCATTGTGCTTGCCTTTCCGATCATCGCTACCGACACCGGACACGCGGGCAATGGCCTGTGCCAGAGATGCTCCCGCTTCCTGCTCAGCTTCGATCGCGGCATAAACATCGGGCGAAGAAGAATAGATGCAGGCGGAATATGGATCGAGAACCAGGCGCCCAATGGCTTGCGTTTCCGGGCCTTTGATAAAGACCTCGCTATATTCCTCGCCCGAACGTTTTAAACTACGGATCAGCGTTTCGGTGCGATCATCCATGTCGAGGCGGTCGTTCTTGCGGAAATCAGCAATGGTTTCCGGTTTTTGCTGCAGCACCAGCATCCAGTCGCTGTTTTCCAGCGCTGCGGTTGCGCCGTCCGATTTATAATAATCATTGAGTGACTGCGTGGCGGTAGCCAGCGCGCCGCCATATTTGCGCGCCGTACGCGCATAGGTTTCAACAAACTCTCCCATCGAGCCGCCTTTGAGCAGCGACCATGCTTCATCGATCAGAAGCAGTTTCTTGGTGCTGCGCGGGCTTTGGGTCATCGCCTGGCTGGTCATGAACATGATAGCGCAAAGAACGACAGATCTCAGATCCTCGCGCGTCGCCAGATCAGACATTTCAAAAACGGTAAAATCATCATCGAGCGCGATACTGGCCTGACCTTCAAAAAAGCCGCCATAGCTTCCGCCGCTCATATAGGGTCCGATGGCAACGCCCAGATCATCGGCGACAGGATTGGAAATGCCCGCGAATGCTGCTGCCACTTCATTGATCGTGCCGCCGCTGCCAAGCGCTTCCCAAACTGTTGTAACCGCCTGATCGATCAGACCGCGCTCTGTATCGGTAAGCCGGTCGCTGTGCCGCGCCATTTGGCCTACAATCGCCTTGACCATCGCGATGCAGTCGAGTTTATAGTCATCGTCTTCTGCTGCGCGCGCGTCATTGATCATTGAAAAGGGATTGAGCGAGAAACCGGATTTGAGGGTAAACTCGACAAAGCGCCCGCCCTGCAATTTAACTGAATGCTCGAACGAGCGGCCATCGTCGATCACAACAACTTTCGCGCCCGCGCCGCGCAGGCTTGCGCACATTTCCTGGAGCAGCACCGATTTTCCGGAACCGGATTTTCCGCAAATCGCAACATTATGGTTTCCCGCGCCATTTTCAAATGGCGACCAGTAAAAAGGTTGCCCGCGCCTGCCGACAAGCAGCAGATGTGGCAGCGGCCCGCCCAGAAACTCGCCCTGCAAGGGTGCAATATGCGCCGCGCTGGTTGAAAGCATGGTTTTAAGCCGCTTTAACCGTTTAAGATCATGGGCAAGGCCATCCGCCAGTGTCATGGGCATGGCGGCGATCAGCCCGTGGAGCTGGAGAAACCGCTCGTCGGCCAAATCCCAACCGGCAGCCTTGTAGATAGCCTTGATCGAGCGTTCATGGGCATCGCCGAGGCCAAGCGGTGAATAGCTGGTAACGCCGTAAAAAAGTTGCACGAGGCGTTTCCCGGCCTGCAATTCTGCCTGGACATGGCTCCATTCCGAAGATTGCTGGGCGAGCTTGGGCAGGAACCGCGCGCTTTTGGACTGGCTGAGGCTGGTTGTGCGCATAAATTTGAAACCGGCTTTTGCAGACGCACCTTCGCGGTCTGGGTAGACCAGACAAAGCATTGTTGCCGCCGGGCAGGGGAAGCGCAATTTGTCGGTGAACATGTCTCCTATCAGCCGCGCGCATTCCCACGGAGCCCACCGTTCTGGCATTTGCCTGACCCCAAAGTGCCGGATGTCGAAGGCATCGGGATAAATAGCACCGATCTCTGGCGTGCCATCAGCGCTGCGCCCAATTTCCCGGAACCGCTCGGTGCGCAGGATCATCCGGTCATCTTCAACTTCGAGTTCAATATCACGGCGGATGGCCTGGCTGGCGATATCATCGAGCGGATTATATTCGGTGCGATCTTCTTGCGGCGCCGTCGTAGGAGAGGTCAGATCATCAACGAGCGCGATGAGTTCCTGCGGTTCCATTTCACCCGCATCAATGCCGAGCGAGGTCAGCACGCCGATCAGTCCCTCGCGGCACTGTGCAAGTTCATTATCACTCACATTTGCGGTGTCTGGAACGCCAAGAGAGATAACCAGATTATGGCAGCGGGCATGAAACGGCGCATGGGCAGACCCGCTTTCCCAGACCAGATCATAGAGACGTTTTGATCTATGGCGCGCCATTGCCTCATATACGCCGCCCTGTGCATAGCGTTTGGCAAACCAAGGGGCGACGACCCGGCCAATGCGCGGGCTGGCAAAATGTAATATCTGCAGACACGCGCCTTCGGGCATGCCTTCAGAAAAAAACTGTCCCAAGATTTCCCCGGTGCGCTCATCCGCGCCAATCAGCGGCGCAGCGGACAATATAAATCCTTTTGAGCGCGCGTTGCGATACAGCCGCGGTCCTGAATCAAATACCCGGTACGGCAGCCAGTCTGACAGCATGTCGAGCGCGATGCTTGGTCTTTGATGGTCAGCAGTCTGGGTATCACCAAACAGACCCGACAATAGTTTGGCGCACGCGCCAGTTATGGAGAAGGTCATTGTCCTTTCTCCTCGCTCGGCCTTTTTTGAGCTCCGCGTATCTTGGCGGCTTCGATGGCCTCAATACTCGGTAGGCCATCCTTAGGTAGTGTTTTCAAAATAGGGTGAGGGGT
>JAGPVK010000315.1 GCA_018067055.1 Sphingomonadales bacterium
GACCCGCGCCCGCAATCGGTCCGGTTCCGGTCACATCATGCTGGGTGACACAGCAAATGGTTTCCAATGAAATATTCGGCGTGAAAAAATATTCGGCGGCAATGGTCGGAACAAAATTATCATCAGCCTTGGTTTGGGTACCCGCTGGCAGTCCGATGGCGTCCAGTTCGATGGAAGTAATCTTGCCATCGGGCGCCACCAGCGTAGCCATGGCCTTGACCTGAATCTTGCCATCGCTGGAACCAGCTGACGCTGCTCCGCTCATCGCCAATGCGGCTGCTGCTGTAGCCAATTTCAGTGTGTTTTTCATAAGTTCAGTCCCTGTACGGTTGCATTGAGTCTCTAACCGGAGCCCCTAGCTTGGCGGCAGAAACACGAATATACGCAATTTTCCTTATCGGGACCGATAACGCCTTGCCTATCCAAGTCAGGCCGCCATCCGGGACTTCAGATGCAAGCGAGATTTGATCTGCGCTGGACCGCTGCAATCTTGTCTTTGATGTGCAGCCGGATTCGTTTCAGTTGTTGCATTTCCTGCTGGCGGCCAGCGGCCTTGCAATTGTCGATCAGACGATTCAATCGACGGTGCTTGAGCTTCAGTGTTTCCAGATAATTTTGCATGACATTCTCCTTGCCCGCTTTGATAGGCAGACAGAAGAAATTGATCTAATCGAAATGAATCGGCGTTTTCAATTTATAATGTCTATTAGACTGGCGGAACAATGATCAATATGAATATCATGCTGCCGTCACCCATTTGCCGCAAAATTTCTGGCAAATTAAGGGAGCAGGCCCAATTTCTCGCGCATCATCCAGCGAGACAGCATCAGCACTGCGACCACGGCAAGCCCACCCGCCAGACCGGTCCAGATACCGATGCCCTGCCAGTCCTGCCAGAACGCAAGACCGGCACCCAGGCCAAGACCGATGAACCAATAGCCCATCAATGCAAACAGCATCGGCATGGTCGTGTCGTGCAGGCCGCGGAGCATGCCGGCGCCGACCACCTGCGCACCGTCGACGATCTGGAAGATCGCGGCAATGGCCAGAAAACTGACTGCCAGCGCCGCGACCTCGGCATTGCCGGGCGCGCTGGCATCAATGAATAGCGAGATCAGAAAGTCGGGTGCCAGGACGAACACCAGCGCCATCGCTGCCATGAAGGAGGTGCCGAGGATGAAACTGACCCACCCCGCGCGCTTGATCCCGGCACGGTTTTTCCGGCCATATTGAATGCCCACGCGCACTGTCGCAGCCTGTCCCAGTCCCATCGGCACCATGAAGGTGAGCGCGGCGAGTTGCAGAGCAATGGCATGCGCGGCTACGGATTCTGCGCTGATCAGCCCCATGAGCAAGGCGGCAAGGCCGAAGACCGAGCCTTCCAGCCCCATGGTGATGGCAATCGGCAGGCCGAGTTGCCACATCGTCCGAAATCGCTGCCAGTCGCTGCGCCAGAAGCGCCCGAACAGGTGATAGCGGCGGAAGCGCTTGTGGTATATCACGACGAGCGCCATACCCGCGAACATCAGCACATTGGTCATCACGCTGCCGATACCGGCGCCGATGACGCCAAATTCCGGCACGCCGAACTTGCCGAATATCAGCGCATAATTGAACAAGGCATTGGCCAATACGCCGATGATACTGATGATCAAGGCCGATACCGGCTGCTCCAGCGCCGAGATGAAATTGCGCAGGATGATGAAGAACAGAAATGGCAGGATCGACCACATATAGGCACTGATGTAGGTACCTGCGATCGCGGCGAGATCGGGCTGCTGACCAAAGGTCAGCAAGATTGCCTCGGTATTCCAGAGGATGATCCAGAACGGTAAAATGACCGCAGTCGCTGCCCACATAGCCTGACGGAAGGTTCGGCGGACATCGCGGACGCTGTGCCGCATCCGGCCGATCTCGGTTGCCATCATCGGTGCGGAGGCGGTGATCAGCCCCATGCAGAAAATCGCCGCACTCATCGCCAGGTTGAACCCCAACGTGGCGGCGGCGAGTTCCCTCGCGCCAAGCCAGCCGAGCATCAGCACATCGGTTGCGCCGATCAGCGCCATCGTCAGGTTGGAAAGGATCAGCGGCCAGGCGAGCGACACCGTGGCGCGCAGTTCATGCCGCCAGGGATGTAGCTCTCGCAGGGGAAGAGACGCGCCAGTCATCGGCGCGCGTTAGCCCAAGGCGGCGGGCTAGGCCAGAGAAACCGAGCCTTTGCCTACCGGTTCGGGATATTATCTCGGGTCGTCGGGATAACCGCGCAGGCCGTAGCAATCATCGTCGAGTCGGCCCCTGCGATCATAGCCATCACAACCGTCATTCTTGTCGATGAAATATCCGGCAGCCGCTCCGGCTGCGGCTCCAATAGCCGCGCCCTCGAGCACATCACCACCAGTGATCGCGCCGATGGCAGCGCCAGCTGCCGCGCCGGCACCCGCGCCTTCGACCGCGTAATTTTCGGCACAGGCGGTCAGGCTGAACGCCGCCACGGTGGCGGTTCCGGCCACTGCCAATTTTCTTGCCAATATTATCATACTGATTCTCCTCAAGATATGCCCCGTAGCCACTATAACACATCAATCCCGCGAAAGTTGCCACAATCGGATGTTTCCCGCGCAGAAGGGTGGTCCGCAGCAAGCCATGGCTGGATCGCGGATTTAGCAGTTGCACCCCGGACCTGGCCTCTGCCATGGGGAAGCGGTCAAGTTTCGGGGGACATATATGCTATCGGCAATCGGACTTATCGGCGGACTGGGGCTGCTCATCTGGATGACGGTGCGCGGGGTGAATATCCTGATCGCGGGACCGGTGGCCGCAGCGATTGTCGCCCTGACCAGCGGTATCGCCTGGCTGCCACCGCTCGCCGCAGCGGGCGCGCCGGATTTCGCCACCGCCTATATGGACGGCTTTGTCGGCTTTTTCCAAAGCTGGTTCTTCATGTTTCTGCTCGGCGCGATATTCGGCGAGATCATGGGCGCGAGCGGTGCGGCGGCCAGCGTGGCCCACTGGGTGATCGAAAAGATCGGGATCAAGCATGCGGTACTCGCCGTGGTCGCTGCCTGCGCAATCCTGACCTATGGCGGGGTCAGCGTTTTCATCGTCTCGTTCAGCGTCTATTCGCTGGCGGTACACCTGTTTCGCGAGGCGGATCTGCCGCGGCGGTTCATCCCCGGCGCGCTGGCATTCGGGTCGGTCACCTTCACGATGACCAGTGCCGGATCGCCGGAAATCCAGAATCTGATCCCGATGGAATATCTTGGCACCAACGCTTATGCTGGCTGGCAGGTCAGTCTGGTGGTTGCGCTGTTCATGGCCGTGACCGGACATTTCTGGCTCAACCATATGGTCAAGCGCGCGGTCGCCAAGGGCGAGCATTTTGTCGGCCGCGAAAGCGATGACGACAATATCGACTATGGCAACCTGCCCGCACCGCTGCTCTGCATCCTGCCGCTGGTCACGGTGCTGGCAATCTTTCTGGTCTTTCAATATCCGCAGGACATGGGGCCGCTGTCAGCGATCCTGCCGCAGGAATCGCTCGACAAATGGGCGCTGGTCGCGGCGCTGGGTTCGGGCGCGGCGGTGGCGCTCGTGGTCGGTTACCAGAAGCTGAAATCCATGCCCGACGCCTTTTCACGCGGCGCAACCAGCGCGGTGGTGGCGATCACCAACACCTGCGCTGTGGTCGGCTTCGGTTCCGTCGCGAAGCTGTCGCCCGCGTTTCAGGACGCTCTGGTCATGGTCCAGAATATTCCGGGTAGCCCGCTGATCGGCGCGGCCGTTGCGGTTACCGTGATCGCGGGTCTGACCGGTTCCGCATCAGGCGGCCAGTCGATCGCCCTGCCGCTGATCGCGCCGCATTATCTGGACGCCGGCGCGGTGCCGGACGAGCTTCACCGGGTCGTCGCCATATCCTCCGGCGCGCTCGATAGCCTGCCGCACAATGGCTATGTCGTGACCACGATCCGCGCGGTCTGCGGCGAGACCCACAAGGATGCCTATGGCGCGGTCGGGGCGCTGACCGTGGTGATACCGGTGATCGGAACGATCATCGCGGTGATATTGTTCACGATGTTCTGATGACCGTCTCGACCCGCCAATACCGCCCCGAAGACCGGCAGGCCTTTATCGATCTCAACCGCGACTGGATCGAGGAATATTTCGTTGCTCTCGAGGAAAGCGACCGAGAGCAACTGGAAGAATTGGAAGCATCTATCCTCGACAAGGGCGGGCGGATTATCGTCGCCATGCTTGATGACAGGGTCGTCGGGACGGGAGCCATATTGCCGCCGCCTCATGATCCGGGCGATGGCCGTAAATGGCTGGAGATCGTCAAAATGGCAGCGCAGAAAGATTTGCGCGGTCAAGGCATTGGGCGGGCGGTGATGGACGCGCTGATTGCAGAGGGCCGGTCCATGGAGGCCGATGCCATTTGGCTGGAAACCAACGCCGGCCTGAAAGCCGCGATCCGGCTTTATGAACGCAGCGGCTTCCGGCATCTCGCCGATGCTCAGCTATGGCCTACGGCCTATGCGCGCTGCAATGTGCAGATGGTTCTGGATTTATCGTGTGACGCCCCAGCGCAGGCTGGGGGTTAAGCCAAAATTCAGCCCCCAACCGACGGCGGGCTGGATCCCAGCCTGCGCTGGGATGACGAATTATTTCAACCGCTCGATCTTGCTCGCCGCCTCGTCGATGATCGCGGCGACATCGAGAATCTTGTCCGACCCCTTGTCCTCCTCGGCCAGCCGGATGCGGATCGCGCTTTTGAGATTGTGGACCGCGCGGCGGATCGAGGCACCATCGCTGGCTTCACCCATTTTCGACACGCCATCGAGCCGTTCGAG
>JAGPVK010000338.1 GCA_018067055.1 Sphingomonadales bacterium
TTCGTGGTTTCACCAAATATGAACGTGGCCGCAATTTCGACGATCCACCGAAGCTCAGTTCGGGTTGCACTATGGTCGTCAACCCGTTGACCCATATTGGCGGTATCTATGGTTGTATTGCCGCACTTGCCGCGGGTCGGAAAATCGCGTTGCTTGAAAAATTCAGTGTAGAAGCATGGGTCGCGGCAGTGAAGCACAACAGGCCGGCGGTTGCCCCGGCGGTCCCGTCGGCTGTTCGCATGTTGCTCGATGCCGATGTCGATCCCGCGGATCTTGCCAGCCTGCGCGCGCTGATTTCTGGAACTGCTCCGCTTCCTGCGGATCTGGTGGACGCCTTTCTCGACAAATATGGCATTCCGATCTGCGGTAATTATGGTGCGACGGAATTTGCTGGCGCAATAGCGGGCTGGACGATTGACGATTTCAGATCATATTGGGAGCAGAAGCGTGGTGCGGTCGGCCGGGTCCATGGCGATATCGAGGCTCGCGTTGTCGATCCGGACAGCGGCGCAATATTGTCTAACGGGGAGGAAGGGTTGCTTGAACTGAAAGGCAAGCAACTCAACAACGATATGCAGTGGCTTCGAACGACAGACCGGGCAGTGCTGGATGCTGATAATTTCCTGTATATCAAGGGGCGAGCCGACAATGCAATCATTCGCGGCGGTTTCAAGGTGCATCCCGATGATGTCGTGCGGGTTCTCAATGACCATCCGGCGATTCGCGAAGCAGCCGTGGTCGGGGTACCCGATCGGCGGCTCGGCGCCGTGCCAGCAGCAGCGATTATCCTGAAGGAAGGTGCTGCCGAACCTGCCGTCGACGAGCTCAAGACCTGGCTGAAGTCGCGGCTGATCGCCTATCAGGTGCCGGTTCATTTTCGTTATGTTGCCGACTTCCCCCGGACGCCATCGATGAAGCCGTCGGCTCCCGGGCTGTTGACCTTGTTCGAGGGAGTAGCGTGATGGAAGATTTCCACGGCAAGACAGTCGTCGTGACCGGTGGCGGGCGCGGCGTCGGGCGCGGTGTCGGCAAGGCATTTGCTGCAGCTGGTGCCAATGTCATGCTCGGCGCGCGCACCATTGGTTATGGTGAAGAAGTGAAAGCGGAAATTTTGGCGGCGGGGGGGACCGCAGAATGTTTCGCTACCGACATTGCCCAGCATGATGACTGTCGCGCACTGATCGAGGCCACCAGCCAGGCATTCGGCGGCATCGATATCATTGTCCATGCCGCAGCCGATATCCCGCACGGCGGGCTGGGTCATGTCGATGATGACAGGCTGGAGGCCGGTTTCGCCAGCATCGCCAAGGCGGCCTGGTGGTTGCTGGACGCAGCCCGGCCGCATCTCGCAAAGGCTCTGGATGGCGGCCGCTTCATTGCCATTGGTTCAATCAACGGGACTTTCAATGTTGTTCCCAACATGACCGCTTATGGCATGGCCAAGGCCGCGCTGGATGCGTTCATTCGGGCCGCTGCTGGCGATGTCGTGAGCGATCGGATTACGGTGAATGCGATCAATCCGGGGCTGATTGCCAGCGACCGGGCCAGGGCAGTGCTGGGCGAGGAGGGACTCGCGTCTTATGGTGCAACGGTGCCGGTGGGACGAGCGGGAACGCCGGACGATATTGCCCATGCCTGCCTGTTCCTTGCCTCGGCAAAGTCCGATTATATCACTGGCACAACGATCAAGATGGACGGCGGCTCGACCGTCGCCGCGCCGTCTGGTCGGAACGATATTCTGCAGGACCGCCTCAAGCTACAGCAAGGCGAGACGGGCTGATGGATCTGGGCATCAGAGGGAAGGTGGCGCTGGTTTTTGGTGGATCAAAAGGAATCGGCCTTGGCTGCGCCCATGAATTTGCGCGCGAAGGCTGCCCGACGGTGATTGCTGCCCGGACGCAGTCCACGATCGATTCCGCCGTCGCGGAAGTGACGGCGGCGGGTGGTCAGGTTGTCGGCGTTTCTGCCGACTGTACGACAAAGGCAGGCATTCGTCATGCCGTCGAGGCAGCGAGAGAAGGTTTCGGAACGCCTGACATTCTGATTTTCAACGTCGATTCAGGACCCAAGGGTGCGTTCCTTGACGTTGATGACGAGACCTTCGCTGCGGCGAATAATAATAATGTCATGGCCTTTCGCTGGGCGGTGCAAGAGGTGTTCCCGCATATGCAGCAACAGAACTGGGGTCGCATCCTGACGATCGGTACCAATTCGGTAAAGGCACCGCACCGCAAGCTCCAACGCGCGGCGCAGAATACCTATCGGGTCGGTGCGCTCGCGCTGGCGAAAACATTGTCCGCCGAACTCGGACCTTATGGCATCACCGTCAACACGCTTGGCACCGGTGCCATTGCGACGCCGCAGTTCAAGGAAGTGTTTACCAAAATCGCCGAGACAAACGGTCAGACCTATGACGATCATATTGCCGAACGGGTCAGTGCCTGGCCAATCCAGCGCATGGGCACGCCGGCGGATATGGCGGCTGCCGCTGCCTTTCTTTGTTCGGACCGTGCCGGCTTCATTACCGGACAAGTGCTGGTCGTCGACGGCGGTAATCTCGAAGTACTCCAATAACCAAAAGACAAGGAAAGTCAGACAATGAAACTAGACAATCAGATCGCAGCGGTCGTCACCGGCGGGGCATCCGGACTGGGGCGGGCCAGCGCTGAAGCGCTCGCGGAAGCAGGGGCGAAGGTCGCGATTTTCGACGTTAACGAAGAAGGCGGGAAGGCGGTGGCCGAGGCGATTGGCGGGCTGTTCTGCAAGGTTGATATTACCAGCGAGGAGAGCGTGGTCGCAGGATATGAAGCGGCGCGCGCCGCGCACGGACAGGAACATGTGCTCGTCCACTGCGCGCAAATCTCGAAAGGTGGCAAGACCGTGCGCTTTGACAAGGCGACCGGCAGCTATGTTCGTTATTCAACCGAGGACTATGCCTTTTCAGCGCAGGGTATTCTCATTGCCAGCTATCGGCTTGCTTCCCTGTCGGCGCTCGGCATGGCCAATGCGGAACCGCTGAACGAGGATGGCGAGCGGGGTACGATCATCCTCACTGCATCGGCGGCCGCACAAGATGCGCAGATCGGACAGGTCGGCTATGGTTCGCTAAAGGCAGGCGTCAACGGACTGGTGTTGCCGATGGCGCGAGACCTGATGAATCTTGGCATCCGTGTCAATTCGATCATGCCCGGTATTTTTGCGACGCCTCCCATGCTTGCGGTCAAGGACCGGGCCCCTGCCGTCTTTGAAGGGTTGGCGGCTTCGGTACCATTTCCGAAGCGGCTCGGACATCCGGAGGAATTTGGTAGCCTTGTCCTGGAGCTGGTCCGCAACGGCTATTTCAATGGCCAGAACCTGCGTCTTGACGGTGCCATCCGCATGCCGCCTAAATAGGGAAAGATGTCATGAACGCGCCTCAGCAATTTCCTTTTGCCCGGCAGTCGGCCGGACCGGCACCCTTGCGCCGACCGGGTTCGATCCGCCGTACCACATCGATCGACTCCGACTGGCCGGATGGACTGGGTCAGCCTTGGCTGATGACTGGCCGTGCGCGCGATTTGCTCACCCCGGCTGGTGGTGATGCGGTCGCGCTGGCGGCGGCCGATTTCCGGATCCGCACGTCCCCGATGCGCGAGATCATGGAGATTGCAGCAACACCTGACCATCCGCGCTTGAACGAGATGGTTGGCGTACGCGCAGGGGGAGCAAGCCGTCACGCGCTCGCCGCGACGCTGGGCGATATTCGTGGAACCCCAATCTTCCAACTGCTCGACGATTTTGCCGGCGCCAGCCTGGTTGCTGGCTGGAACTGGTCCCGCTGGACCGATGACTGGCAGAAGCGGATGGCAGGCAACAGCCAGCAATCCACCGCCGGGAAAAAAGGTCGGATGGTCAATATTTGTACCGGCTTTACCGAAGGCGCGAGTTCGCTGTCGGATGACGGAAGCGTGGATCACGCCGATCAATCATCGACTGAAGTCGGGCCGCTCGTCAATCCGGACGACCCGGTCGGCTGGCATGAGATGCCTGACCAACAGGGAAGGCCAATGGCACGTCGCGCTCGACGCATTGATATCTGGCGCGACGAAGGCGTCCTCAAGGTTGATGCCGGGTTTCAGGATAGCGGTCCGAATCCTCAGGGTACCCGGACAGCGATCCATGAATATCGAGTCCATGCCGAGATTGACGAAGCCGATGACACGCTTTTATCGCTGCAGGTGTTACCCCTGATCCTTCCGTTTCGGGAATGTCCGGGGGCCTCGATAAAGGCTTCCCGCATGGTCGGCGAGCCGGTGCACGGGTTTCGCCAGTCTGTTCTCGATACACTGATCGGTACGGTCGGGTGCACCCACCTGAATGATGTGCTTCGTGCGTTTGCCGATGTCCCGACTCTCGCAAGAATGTTGCCCAAATAACACATTTAACGGTGACATGAGGGTGAAAAACGACTTTTTAACGTAACCCTCTTGCTCCTCCTATTAGACTTAGTTATATAACTCAGCATTGCAAAGACGTCCGAATGCTTTGCTGGGAGGATAAAGACCATGAAATTAAGGTATAACCGCGTTTCCGCTCGATTGTTCGCTGCAGTATCATTTGGCGCGCTTGCCGTGTCGGCTGCGCCGGCCTTTGCCCAAGCGTCGTCCGATGATGCCGAAGCAGAAGATAATATCATTGTGGTGACCGGTATCACCAAACAGGATGCAAACATACAGGACGTTCCGACGACGATCACGTTCTTCTCGGGCGCCAATTTGGAAGAAAAAGGCATTCAGCTGGTTGGCGATGTCGCCACTTTCACGCCCGGCTTCAACATTCGCGGCGCAGGCAACAACCCAACCGCATTGGTGCTTTCCATGCGCGGGCAGGTCCAGAATGACGTTATTGCGACGCTGGAGCCATCGGTCGGCGTCTATCTCGATGAAATGTATATTGCACGAGCTTATGGCTTGAACACCGAAATGCTCGACATTTCAAATGTGCAGGTTCTCAAGGGACCGCAGGGCACATTGTTCGGTCGCAATACCTCGGCTGGTGCGGTTCTGATCCAGACCAACGATCCAAAATTTGAAGAAATTTCAGGATTGGTAAAGGGCACATATGGCCGTTTCAATGAGCGTAGCGGGACGGCAATCCTCAATCTGGGCTTTAACGATTCGATCGCGGTCCGAGGTGCGATCACCTATGGCAAACGCGATGGTTACAAGACCGATGTAAATACCGGCAAGAAATATGAAGGGCGTGAAACCCTGAACGGTCGCGTGAAAGTCGCGTTCAAGCCGACCGATACGCTCGAGATTCTTTTGTCTGGCGAATGGTATGATGGCGATATTGTCGGGCCTGCACGCCAGAACCTGTATTACAATCTCGGCGGGACCGGATTTGACCCCGGCGCCGCTGATCGCGCTGCCATGGGTGGCGATCCCGATCTTGTTGCCATATCTGATCCTTCAGTATCGGCTGGTGCGCCAGCGGAAGGCCTGTTCAACAGTGTTAAAACTCAAACATATATGGCCAAAGTTTCGCTGGAAACCGGTTTTGGTGAAATAAGGTGGATAAACGGGTACCGCAAAATCAAGGCTTCAAACCTTATCGATTTGGACGGCGAATCCAGCGCGACTGGTAATCATTTCACCCAGGGATCCCAGGATCTGAAACA
>JAGPVK010000316.1 GCA_018067055.1 Sphingomonadales bacterium
CAGAAATGCGTTGCCAGCAGAAACTTCGGCCAAATCCTTTTTCAGGCTGCGTGCTTCACCGGCAAAGACCAGCGGCGGGTAACTGCCAAGCAGTTCCTCGGTTTCCGCCAGTTTGGCAGCATCGGGATATTGCGGCATGTGCAATCCCTCAAAATTCCGCCAGCTGTTTGCCGTCCAATTCGTCGCCATTAGCGCGCTCCGCTTCATTTCCAATAAAATCGAGAGCCTTTAGGCGGGAGTCAAGGGCCATGGCAAGGGAAACCCAATGTTGGTTGCCAGCGAAACTATCGCGAAACCACCGCTTCAGACTAGCTCGCCGGTTTTTTCTTCCAGGTGCCGCTATTACGGAATTCGGGTTTGATTTGGCTGACATCGGGTAGATTTTGTCCGGCAAACGCCTTGTCGCCACCTTTGGCTTTTGCTTCGCTGCTGTAATTGGGCGCCTGGTAGGAGCGGGGTGCATTGACATCCAGCGCTGGCGCCGGACGATCATGCCGGCGGGCATTGTCGGCGGCCAATGCAGTTGTTTTCTCTGCTTGGGCCGCTTCTGCTTCAGCCTTGCGACGGCCTGCCTCATAAGCTTTTTCCAGCGCGATCGGGTCGAGCGAGGAGGCTGACATGTCGGTGCTGGCGACATTATAGCGGCGGGGCTTGGGCGCCGGCAAAGGTTCGCCACCGCCGTATCTCTGGCTGAAGGCAATGGCCTTTCCGGCATTGCCTTTCCAGCTGTAGAAGCGATGTGCGCCAACCGTCCCGAGGAACCGCAGGCTTGGCGCCCAATAAGGATAGACATAGCTCGCGTGATAATGGGTGGCGGTGCCAACCGTCGTATAACTTTTTCCGGCCAGCGCTTCGGCTGCGACCTTGCTGGCCCGGTCCCAGTGAAACCGCGAGGGCTTGCGGCGCAGCGAACCGTCGCACGTGTAGGTAAACTGACAACCGGTTGCGCGGTCGCTGCCTTGATAGACCACACCGCATACCGTATTTGGATAGCTGGGATGGCGGACACGGTTCAAAATGACCTGAGCGACGGCGCGCTGGCCGGCATCCGGTTCCATCCCGGCTTCATAATAGATCGCCTGGGCCAGGCAATATTGCGCCCGGCTATTGTCCAGAGCCGAGCCGCGAAAGGCGGTTTGCCGGATAAGATGTGCCGGAGAGGTCAGATCCGCATCATTGCCGGATCCATCCGACAATCCGTCGATTGACCCCATTCCCGGATCGGCGAGCGGATCAATACCGAGGCCGCTGTAATTCCGCGGGACCGCATAATCAGGATCAATGAAATAGAAGGCGGAGCCGGCAAAATTTTCTTCCGCGCGTTCAACCGGCTGCAAGCGGGGATCGCTGGGGTTGATTTGCTGCGCGTCGACGCTTGATTGCGGCATGGTGGTCGGAATCAGGATCAGGCCGATCAGGAAAAACGCGGTCAATATTTGTTCGCGGAGCGTCAGTTTCGCAAAGAATCGGCGTGGTGCTGGTGCCGTTACGGGGCCGGAATCCGATATGGTTCGGTCAGGCTGCTCCGCGTGGCGAACTGTTTCAGCCAGGACCGCAGGTTCCGGCAGCAAGCGACCCAGCCCGAAGTCGGACATATGACTGCTCAGAGGCGGGACATAGGGTGGAGGCACGCGCATGAGTTCTCAAAATACCTGATTGGGCCCAAGCGGACGGAATGGGCGGGATATAGCGGGTTTTTGCGGTTGCTGCGCGGAGCAAAACAACGCTGTTCCATGATGGGACGCGGATTGCTGACAGGTTAACCGGTTAATGTGGCGCGCCGCTCCCGGATGTTCACCAGATATTGGGCAAGCAGGTAACCGGCTATACCGAAAATTATCCCGCCGATCGCCGGCGCCAATACGATCCCGTCGAGTCCGTAATATTCGCGCCCGAACCAGAGAAAGGGGATCAGGCCGAGAGTATTGCGTAGCCAGTTCATTGCGGTTGACCAAGTTGGATGACCCAGATTGTTACAGGCGGCATTGCCAATGAACAGCATACCATTGAAAAAGAAAAGCGGCGTTAACAACGCGGCAAATAGCCAGAATACATGGCGGCCTTCGCCGGCAAGATTAAAGGCGTCGCTGATCGGGTTGCTGAGCAGATAGAGGACGGGCCAGATGAGCAGCGTATAGGCCAAGGCAAATATGGTTGCCTGCTTGATCGTCGTGCGTACCCGGTCAAATTGCAGCGCCCCGAAATTCTGGCCAATGATCGGCCCGATGGCGCCGGAAAGCGAGAACAGCAGGCAGAAGGCAACCGGTACGATCCGGCCGACAACGGCAAAGCCGGCGATCACATCATCGGAATAATCGGCGACGAAACGATAGGATATGAAGCCGCCAACCGGTGTCGCAATATTGGTCAGGATCGCAGGAATCAGGATGCTCATGATCGGCGGAATGTCCGAACGAAAACTGAACAGGGAAATGCGGTCAAAACCCCCATAATATTTGATGACCGGCCGGATGGCGAACATCGCTGAAACCATCGCGGCGCAAGCGCTGGCGACTGCAGCGCCGTTGATTCCCCAGTCGAAGCCGAAGATGAAGATCGGATCAAGAATGGCATTGGTAATGCCCATGCTGAGGGTCACGTTCATCGCTCGCCGGGCAGCGCCATGGGCGCGCAAAAATCCGGAGCAGACCATGGCTGCGACGCTGAATGGCATGAATGGGGCATAAATCCGGATATAGCCGGTGGCGGCCTGATTGGCCGCTCCGTCGGCCCCGGCCAGCTCAAGAATATCGGGAGCGAAAATGAAAAATAGTACCGCCAAAGGCGTGATGATCATCGTGCTGAGGATCATGATGTTGGTCAGATAGCGCCGCGCTCGATCAGGATCACCCTGACCGATATGGCGCGCCGAAAGCGCACTGGTTGCGATCATCAGGCCGATATGGAACGCAGTTGCGAAAAACAGGATCGTCGCGGCAAATCCCATCGCAGCCGTCAGTGAACTGTCCGCCAGTTGCGCGATATAAAACAGGTCGGCAAAGTCGACGATGAACATTGTCAGGAGACCAATGCTGGCGGTCAGCGACATGGTCGTGATATGCCGTAGCGGACTGCCAGTCAGAAATATGGCGGGTTGCGTCGCGATTTTTTCTGTTCCACTGCAAATCGCCTGGCCGGAACTGGCAATGGCGGAAGAGATTTTTTGCCTATAGTCTTTTGCCAAGGGGTCAATTCATCTCTAGTAGAAAATTATCTTTGGGGAGCATCGGATGATCTATCGAAAAGGAATGGTCGCGCTGATGATCGCGATACTTGCGGGTTGTTCGGTCGCGGAGGAAGAGAAACAGCCGTCGTCACCAGAACGGGATGTTTTTGAGCGTCGAAATACTGCGCCCGATCCGGCCGACCATGTGCTGACACCTCGCAGTGGCGAGCAGGCTTATGCGCGGATCGCGCTCAACTGCATCAACAAGCAATATCCCAACAAGATCAGCCATGTGCTGAACAGCGCTGCGGATGTCGCTGAACCAGCGAAACTGACTCCAGTCTTCTATGGCTGCTACGACTGGCATAGCGCCGTTCACGGCCACTGGTTGTTGACCCGCCTGTGGGGACAGGACCTGGTTCCCGAGATGGATGAAGAGATTGCTGCAGCGCTTGCCGCCAATTTTACCGGCGAAAAAATAGCCGGTGAAATGGCCTATTTTAAAGGCGGTGACCGGGCCGCATTCGAGCGACCCTATGGAATCGCCTGGTTCTTGCAATTGACCACCGAATTGCGCGAAATTGCAGCTGGCGAAGGCAGCAAGGCCGAGCAGGCAAAGGAATGGCTTGCCCGACTGGAACCACTGGAAGCGGTGATTGTCGGCAATATCAAGAACTGGCTACCGAAACTGGCTTATCCCATCCGACTGGGGACTCACAATCAGTCCGCTTTTGCTTTTGGACTGTTTCTCGACTGGGCCGCGCGCAGCGGTGAGCGCGAAATGACCAGTCTGGTGCGAGACAAGGCGCTGGGTTTCCATCGCGGTGACCGCAATTGTCCGATGGCCTATGAGCCCTCGGGAGAAGATTTTCTATCCTCCTGCCTGATGGTTGCCGACCTGATGCGGCGGGTGATGAAGGATGCGGAATATGCCAGCTGGTTGTCCGGTTTTCTGCCAGAGATTCCGACCGATGGCAGCGACGACTGGTTAGCGGTCGGTATTGTCAACGACCCGACCGACGGTAAACTGGTGCACCTTGACGGCCTTAATCTTTCCCGGGCGTGGGCGCTGGAAGGCATGGCTTCCGGCCTGCCGGCCGATGATCCGCGCCGGGCTTCGCTGCTCGCGTCGGCCAGCCTGCACGGCAATTCAGGAGAGAAATCGGTGCGCACGCCGCATTATTCCGGCAGCCACTGGCTGGCCAGCTTTGCTACCTATTGGCGCACTCGACGCGGGATCGAAACCAATAGCGGCAATCCGGATTCGTGATACCCGACGCTGCCATTCGACCGGCGCAAAATGCCGAGGCCGGAAAAGCCTCTCTGTTTAACCGGTTGTTCCCCGTCAATCGGGATCTTGCAATCAAGTCGATATTCGGCGTTTGGGGCGCCTATTTTGTGTTTGCCACGAGCCGCTTTTTATACGTGGAGCAGGCCAACCCGGATGCCTTGTTCGTCCAGCGTATCCTGATGACCAGCATCTGTATCACCCTGACCTGGCTGCTCTATCGATTGCTGATAGCGGTGCGTAGCAGCGGTATGGGCGCGGCGATATTCATGCTGACCCTGCCGACCGTCATTCTGGCCAATTATATCGCGATCCTCGACCAGATAGTGTTTGACCATCAGGCAGCGCTATTCGACTTTTCCTATCTGTTTGATCCGGTCGATTTCACTTCGTTCGACTGGGCCTATATTCTGGATGAGGCGTTCACCCGTTATTTCATTCTGGCCGGCTGGGGCGCTTTATATTTGGCCTTGTCGCACAGCAAGGATGTGCAGCGAATGATGGCGCATAGTCGGCAACTGGAGCGAGTGAACCGCGAGAGTGAATTACGGGCGCTGCGGTACCAGTTGAATCCGCATTTCGTTTTCAACGCACTCAATTCGGTCAGCAGTCTGATCATTGATCGACAAAATGAACAGGCCGAAAAGCTGGTCGATGACCTAGCCGATTATATGCGGGCGGTGTTGACCGGTGGTGCCGAGGACATGATCACGGTAGAGGAGGAAATTGCCCAGCAGGTTCGCTATCTTGATATCGAGCGCATGCGCTTCCCCGAGCGGTTGCTTTATTTCGTCGACATCGATCCGGCCGCAAATGGCTGGAGTATTCCGGCGCTGATCATCCAGCCGCTGATTGAAAATGCCGTCAAATTTGGTGTTTCGGGAGCGGACCAGTTGCTGAATATCATCATCTCTGCACAGGTCGAAGGTGATCGATTGCGCATCAGCGTCGCCAACGACGGCCGGGTAAAAATCCTCGACGGGCAAACGCATGACAGCAGCATCGGTACCGGTACCGGCCTCTCCAATATTCAGAACCGGTTGCGGGCATTATATGGTCAGAACGCGTCGCTGCTCCTCGCGAACAGCAAGGATGGCATGGCTATCGCGACCATCGTTTTGCCCGATCCGTCCCTGATATTTGAGGATATTTGAGAATGGCTAAAAAGCCACCATCAGTTCTGATTGTGGATGATGAGCCGCTTGCCCGCTCTCGGCTCAAGGCGCTGTGCGAACGAACCGGGTTGTTCGGGGAAACGGAATTGGCCAATGGTGGTCGTCAGGCTGTCGAGAAAATCAAGCGCCGGCAACCCGATATTATACTGCTCGACGTCGACATGCCCGATCTGTCTGGACTTCGGGTGGCAGAGTTTTGCCAGGGTCTGGTTAGGATGCCGGAAGTCATTTTTACGACGGCGCATAGCACATATGCAGTGCAAGCCTTCCGACTGGAAGCTACCGACTATCTGTTGAAGCCGGTAAAGGAATCCTTGCTGCGCGAGGCGGTCGAGCGTGCCATCGCCAATCGCTCGCGGAGTTATGTCGATCCGCAACCGCACAGCACCCAACGTCTCTGGGTCCAGGATGGAACCGGCGTCTTGCAGCTTATCGTTTCGGATATTGAATGGGTGGAAGCCGAGCGTGACTATATGCGGTTACATTTGCACGGCCGCAGTTATCTGGTGCACCAATCCATGCGCTCGTTGGAAAGCCAATTGCCGGGCAGCCTGTTTGTCCGCATTCATCGATCGATCATCGTACGGCGTGACTGCATCGCGGAGGTTCGCCGCAAGGGGCGCAAGCGTTATGTAATAACGCGAGACGGCGGCCAATTGCCGATTGGTCCCCGATATACAGACCGGATCAACGCAACCGCTCAAACCGGACGTTTGGGCGGGTCCGAAACCGTAACCGAATAACGCGGTACCGGTGCCGGCTGCTTTAATCCATCGACATCGACAAAGGTCTGCCTCGCGACATTATGCGGATGTTCCTTGGCTTCCGTCAGTGACAGGACGGGCGCAAAACAAATGTCCGTCCCTTCCATCAGATCGCACCATTGTGCGCGAGTCTTTGTCTTGAACAATGCTGTCAGCTTTTCCTTCAGCGCGGGCCATTGTTTCAAATCCATCTGTGCGTCGAAATCTGAATCGTCGGCGAGTCCAGTGACTTCCCGCAGTTCTGCATAAAATTGCGGCTCGATTGACCCAATCGAGATGAATTTGCCGTCCGCAGTCTCGTAGGTGTCATAGAAATGCGCTCCGGTATCGAGCAAATTGACGCCCCGTTCATCCCGCCATTGACCGATGTTGTGAAAGTCGAAAATCATCGCCATCAGGGCGGCCGAACCATCGG
>JAGPVK010000352.1 GCA_018067055.1 Sphingomonadales bacterium
AGCGCGTGCAGTTCTAGGTTGAAGAGCTTCCCCTTCCTGACGGAGGGGGAAGCTTGATTTGCCACTTGGGTAACCTCCAGTGATGATGTGGGTTCAAAGAAGGATATCAATAGACTGAATCTGCCAGCCAAAGAAAGCGCCAACGACAGGCATTATAGCGAACCGGATTTGTGTATCCTCACACACAATTGCACCACTACAGGAACAGCTTTGCTGAAACGCTGTCTTTGACTGCCAGCTCAAGCACAGCGCATTTTCTTGACAGACAGCTATTCTTGACCAAAGATCTTTCCCGAGGGGGGGGCGATTGGGCAAATTAAGTTCAGCGTGGCGCACGGTTGCTTTGGTGCTGGGGGGAGTGCTGTTTTCAGCCGTAACCCCGGCCTATGCCGAGGAATATCCGTGTTTTACCACGGCGTTTTCACCGAAGAATCAGAAGGAGGCCGAAGCGGGGGCACGCAAGGCGAAGCTTCTTGCTGCCGAAATGGCCGCCGAGTATCGGCAGAAGTTCACCCTTGAAACCCTGACCGATATCGAGACCATGTATGGCAGCTACTTCACTGTAAGACGCGACTGGATCTCGGTTAAACGCGAGGGCGATACCCGGAAAGCAAAATTAACCGTCGAGAACACGGTCACCCACGCAATGTGGCCCTCGTTTCACGCCGACTTTATAGAGGCCTTGGCAATCGAACTCGACGCCCTGGATTATCGGACGGTCACCCCCACTTGCCCGACCAGATTTGATTCCTCACCCGATCTTTACAAGTCGGGACCGCACTATACATTTTTCATGTGGTGGGATGGAACCATCGGAAAGCTCGAATATCAATATGACGGTTTCGCCAGCCGCAAAGCTATGGAGAAACTGATCAAGCTTCGTGCGAAAAAAGGCAATGGATTCACGATGAGACTGATCCTGACGGGGATGCCTTTATTGCCAACACCCTATACCGCAGGAGGGTTGCCCAAGGATCCCAATGATCCGAATTATCGGAATGTGCTGGACGCGTACAGAATTCTACACGGCCTGGGAGAAAATGATGTGATTGCGCTCAATCAGCGTCTGCATGCCTTTCACAAATCGCGGGAAGAACTATGGCGGTCTTGCCTGCCGAAAAGCCCCCAGGCCAGCAACCGGATTGGGCGGACCCGATGCCTGGGTGGTCCGATCCTGTCAAATCTGTCCGACCCAATGCGCTTTCACCTGGGTATGGCCGACAACGAGAAGTTGGCACGCCTGGCCGAATTCCAGACATGGGTAGATGATTTCGCAATCGCCTACGGCACGATGGCCCAAAGGGCGGCTTGGAAAAGTGCGGCAAAATATCGCGCTATGCAGTCCCAATGGGCAGCCGACGAGCGGCGTGCGCGTGCGCGCAGGCGCGCGAATAATGGGGATTCCATACTCGCTGGCATAGCCGCCGGGCTGAACAATGCGGCAGGCAGCATGGCACGAGACAACCAGCATGCGGCGTCTGCGGCCAACGGGCGCTTCCGTGCGCAATATGGCTGCGCCCCTGGTCAATGCTCTTCCACATCTGCGGGCGGATCGGCAACTGCAGCGGGTACGACGCAGTCACCGTCCTCGCCGTCAGGGACCCGACCAGCCAATATAACGGGATCCACCGCCAACCGATCAACGAGCCCCCGTGAAACCAAGCAAATGAATTTTTCCGAGTCCGCCATTTACAAGGATGGCAAGGCCTTGCGCAGCGACGCGGAAATGTGCGCCAAAATCTCGGTAGGCGAAAGCTATTTGGGAGGCGCTGTCCTTGCAAAGGAAGCTTGCAGTTGCAGCGACAAGTCGATGGGCCGAAAGCTCCGTGTTTGCGAAGTGCGGTTTTCCTATTCATCCGCTGTGATTAATCCCGAGGCGGCAAAGAAGGGATCGGACGCGCGGTAATACCAATTCGGATACCAGCCTTGCAAAAATTTATTTTTGGCTCCCATGCAGTCCAGCGACACCAACTTTAAAGTCCACTATGGAAATGCAACACATGCGAGAAAAACCGGCTCGCCTTCCGATCACTTGCCCTTGCCTGTAAAGGCCCCGATCCGCTCCGGCATATCCGGCCCGTGGCCTTCGCTCTCCATCACTTCCCACTGCAGCCCTGCGTCGAGTGGACCGCCATCGGTTGCCTCGAGCAGTCGCTTGTTCGCCGCATGCGAGAAGCCGGAATTGGCGACAATCCTTTTCGCCAGCGCGTCAATCTCGGCATCGAACTGCGCGAGCGGCACGGCATATTCGGCCAGACCGATGCGCACCGCTTCCTCGGCGTTGATCATGTCGGCGGTAAACATCAGCCGCTTGGCAGTGGCGATGCCGACCCGGCGCGGCAGGCGCTGGCTCATCCCCCAGACCGGGGTCAGCGCCCATTTCGCGTGGGTATCGCCGAACCGCGCGCTATCCGCTGCCAGAATGAAGTCCGCCGCCAACGCAACCTCTAATGCCCCGGTATAGCAATGGCCGTGCACCGCGGCGATTACCGGCTTCGGCAGTTTTTCAAGCATCCGCAGTGTTTCCGAATGCCAGCCGCGCGATGGCACCGCCTCGCCTTCGGCAATATCTCCCAGATCGTGGCCTGCCGAAAAACATTTGCCTGCGCCGCGCAGCACGACGCAACCGATGCTGTCGTCCTTGCGCAGATCGGCGACATGGTCGCGCAATTCCCGAAACATCGCCACGGTCAGGGCGTTCAGCTTGTCGGGGCGGTTCAGGGTCAGCAGGGTCCAGCCGTTTCGGTCTTCGCGCAGCACCAAGTCAGTCATAACCATTAGCCCTTGTCCAAATACCGTTCGTGCTGAGCTTGTCGAAGTACCTCTCGACGCGAAATGCCCTTCGACAGGCTCAGGGCGAACGGCCAAATATCAACCATAAAATTCTATCGATCAGTTGACCGCCCGATCCCTGCCTTCCCAATAAGGCGCCCGCAGGTCCTTGCGCAAGATCTTGCCCGAGGGATTGCGCGGCAGCGCCTCGATGAAGTCGATCGACTTGGGACATTTATAGCCGGCGATGCGGGTGCGCGCGTCGGCGATCAGTTCCGCCTCGGTCAGCTCCTGCCCTGCCTTCACGACCACACAGGCCTTGACCGCCTCACCCCATTTTTCATCGGGTACGCCGATCACCGCGACATCGGCCACCTTCGGATTGGCGTAGAGCGCGTTCTCGACTTCCGCCGGATAGACATTCTCGCCGCCCGATATGATCATATCTTTGAGCCGGTCCTGGATATAGAGATAGCCGTCCTCGTCGAGCGAGCCTGCATCGCCGGTCCGCAGCCAGCCGTCCGCATCGATCGTTTCCGCCGTGGCCTCGGGCCGGTTCCAATAGCCTTTCATGTTCTTCGCCGAGCGGGTAGCGATCTCGCCGATGGTATAGGGCGGCAGCGTCTCGCCGGTCTCCGGATCGATGATCTTGATCTCGACACCGGGCAGAGGCGTGCCCACCGAGCGCATCTTGTCGTTGCCATTGACATCATGGTCTTCGGGATTGAGCGTGGTGATCGTGCCCGATGTCTCCGTCATCCCGTACATTTGGACGAAACCGCAGCCGAGCACATCCATCGCCTGCTTCATCAGCTCGAGCGGAATCGGCGAAGCGCCATAGGTGATATATTTGAGGTTGGAGAAATCGACATCCTTCGCCCGCGGATGATTGAGCAATATCTGGATCGCCGCCGGAACCATGAAGATTTTCGAGATATTATATTGCGCGATCAGGTCCAGCGCCTGGGTCGGATCATATTCCGGCAAGACAATCGCACTGCCGCCGGTAAACATCACCGCCAGCCCGGTGCCGGTGCCGCTGATGTGGAAACAGGGCATGGCGAGCAGAGTGATCTCGCCCGGCACCGGCTTCTGCCAGTCCATCAGATCCTCTTCGCTGACCCCGGCGCTGCGCGACGAGAAGATCGAGCCATTGGTCATGATCGCGCCCTTGGGGTGGCCGGTCGTGCCCGAAGTATAGAGCTGCAGCGCGTCGTCATCCTCGGCGCAGGGGATCATCGGATCGACAGGATCAAAGCTATCGCGCCAAGCGGGGTAGCCGGGGAACTCCCCTTCCGCCTTCTCGCTGCCCAGGATCAGCTCGACATGGTCCAGATTATCTCTGATCTTGCCCGCCAGTTCATTAAAACCGGGGCCGATGAAGAGAATCTTGGCTTGGCAATCGTTCAGGATATAGGCAACCTCGGGCGGTGCCAGCCGCCAGTTGACCGGCACCATCACCGCGCCCAGCTTGGCGGCTCCAACCAGTATTTCAAAATAGAGATGGCTGTTCTTGCCCATATAGGCGACCCGGTCGCCCTTGCGGACACCCTTGGACGCCAACGCCTGCGCCGCCCGGTTGCTGCCGGCATCGAGCGCGGCATAGGTCATCTCGTCGCCTTCAAAGGTGAAGACCACCGCATCCGGCTGTTGCTGCGCCTGAAAGCGCACCACGTCGCCAATCGAAATAATATCTTCTTCTCTCATGCAAATATCCTCTGTGCGCGATTCCGCGATCGGCTTTTCCATAAGATACATAGAGAGGCTGCGATATGATACAGCCTAGCAGATTGACTAGCCGCGAAGCCCTGAATCCGGTGGCGTTGCAGCGTCATTCTTCTAGAGTTGGTCCATGCACCAGCTGGCATTGCACCAGATAACGATGATGGAGGGCGGACCGGAAGGCCTTGTCCGCTTCGCCGCGGAAGCCGGGCTTGACGGAGTCTGCTTGTTCACCGCGACCCCGCTCGACGCCAACGGCCGGGACATGTTCCCGGTGATCGATCCGAAAGCGGCGACATCGTTCAAACGCCTGCTCCGCGACCATGATATACGGATCATCAACGCCGAATATTTTCCGGTGATGCCGGAACGCGACGTAGCGGATTATCTGCCTGCCATCACTCTTGCCGCAGAACTGGGCGCGAAGCGTCTGGTCACCCATGTTCACGAAACCGACCGACAACGGGCGGAGGATCAACTGTCGCGCCTGTGCATATTGGCGCGCGAAAATGGATTGGGAGTCGGCCTGGAATTCACTGGCTTTGCTGCTGGCTGCAACAGCCTGAGCAGCGCCGCCGCCCTGCATGATCGCATCAACCAGCCCAATCTGACGATCGCGATCGACGCGCTGCACCTGTTCCGTACCGGCGGTACCCTGGAACAAGTACAGGCGATCGACCCGGCGATCATCGGCTATGCCCAGCTCTGCGATGGCCCGGACTTCCGCTTGTCGGACAATTATCTGGGAGAGGCGATGAACCGGATGGTTCCCGAAGAAGGCGTGTTTCCGCTGCGCGATTTGGTGGCGTTGCTCGGTCCGCATGTCGATATCGATATCG
>JAGPVK010000356.1 GCA_018067055.1 Sphingomonadales bacterium
TCCCGACGATTTTGAACTGCCCTATTTCGGCAAGGTGAAGACCGGCAATCGCGGCAAGAAAATATAGAGCCAAAGCGAACACCGTGGAGGCTGCTTTCCTTGCCAAGCGCACATTGGCCCTAGATTGCAGCCATTTTGTCGTCCGCAGGGTATGCCCGATTTGATCTTGTGCAGCGTCAGCAAAGCTTGTGGTAGCGCCGCTATGCTTTCGCTTTGCTTCCTCGCGCAAAGCCAAATCACTGCAAACCACGCTCCACGCATTTAAGTGGCGCTGGCCATAGCGCAAACGCTTGACTTTCCGCGCCTGCCTGCCTAATCGCAGCGACAACGTATCGGCCGCAGCTTATGGCGGCCTTTTTTATCGAAATTTTGACGTAGGATATTCGCGATGAAGCGTACATTTCAACCGAGCCGTCTGGTCCGTAAACGGCGCCATGGTTTCCGCGCCCGCAAAGCCACTGTTGGCGGCCGCAAAGTGCTGGCTGCCCGCCGTGCCCGTGGCCGCAAGAAGCTCTCTGCCTAAACCCAACGTGACCGCCCGTGCTACGCCCGTCGAAGCACGCCCATCGCCGGATCATGTGGACGGGAATCAGCAATCGTCCGATTCGGCGCCTGCCGATTCCAGCCGGCCTATCGCAGTGATTCGCAAACGCGCGGATTTTCTCGCCGCCAATCGCGGCAAGCGATTCGTAACCTCCAGCTTTGTCCTGCTGGCGCATCGCCGCCGTGCTGATCATGCCATCCCAGCGGACACCATCCGCCATGGTATCACGGTTACCAAAAAAATCGGCAACGCGGTTGCGCGCAATCGCATGAAGCGCCGATTCCGGGCACTGCTCGCTCAGGCCCTTCCCGGCCTCGGAATCGCCGGCGTCGATCACATCATGATCGGACGCAAAGCCGACACGGAAACGGATTTTGCCACCATGAAGGCTGATCTGGAAAAGGGCCTGAGATATCTGGCGAAAAAGCTGGATTAACGATGCTCAAGTCTGTTTTCATCTTCTGCGTGCGATGCTGGCAATGGGGCCCATCGCGCATTTTGCCCCCCACGTGCCGTTATATGCCGACCTGCAGCGCCTATACGATCGAGGCGATCGAGAAACATGGTGCAATTAGGGGTAGCTGGCTGGGGGCTAAACGGCTATTGCGCTGCCATCCTTGGGGTGGCTCGGGTTATGACCCAGTGCCTTGATACCCTGAACACCGATCCTATTTACAACAAATGGCCGAAAGCGGGACGAAATAGTGGACGATAAGCGCAATATCATCATGGCGGTGCTACTCACCGGGATCATTCTGTTCGGCTGGCCGCTGATGATGGAACGGTTTTTTCCGGACATGGCCAACAAGAACGAGGTGGTGGAGCAGGCCAATGCCCC
Source organism: Sphingomonadales bacterium (assembly GCA_018067055.1). Taxonomy (GTDB): domain Bacteria; phylum Pseudomonadota; class Alphaproteobacteria; order Sphingomonadales; family Sphingomonadaceae; genus Parasphingorhabdus. The sequence goes on from JAGPVK010000356.1 coordinate 1,383, forward strand.
GGCTAATGATCAGCTTGCCGGTGATAAAAGCGTGCCATCCACCAACGGCACGGACATTGCTACCGGTATTGTATCAGAAAAAATCAGGCCACTGGCCGCCGTTCTGCGCGAAAATCCTCGTATCCTGATTGATACACCGCGGGTGAAGGGTTCTATCAACCTGAAGGGCGGGCGGATTGATGATCTCACGCTGAGCGACCACACGGTTGACATGAGCAAGAATAGCGCACCTGTCCGGCTCTTTTCTCCTTCAGGAACCCAGGATGCCTATTTCAGCCGCGTCGGCTGGGCCGGTGATGGCGTTGCCGTCCCCGATGACAACACAATCTGGTCCGCCGATCGCAGCAAGTTGACCCCGGAAACGCCGGTCACGCTGACGTGGTCGAACGAGACCGGGCAAACCTACGCGATCAAACTGTCGATCGACGACGACTATCTGATCACCAGCGAGCAAAATGTCATCAATCGGAGCGAAACCCCGATTGCGCTCAGACCCTATGGCCTGATCAACCGCAAACGGGATCTGGAAAATATTCCGCCCAGCGAAGCCAGCACCTGGACGATCCACTCCGGTCCGGTTGGCGTCTATGAAGGCGCGGCGAATTATGACGTGGACTATAAAAATCTCGCGGGTGAGGAACCCGGATTTTTTGCCAGCCTGTTTGGCACTTCGGCGGTTGCCGGAACCAACAGCTACGACAAGGACGTCAGCTGGCTCGGCTTCACCGATAAATATTGGCTGAGCGCCCTTATCCCGGACAATATTTCCGACGTTGACGCCAAATTCCGTTCTGGCGGCGGTGATATCTTCCAGGCAGAAATCGCGAAGAAGAGCGCGCAGATCATTGGTCCGGGTCAGCAGCTGAAAACCACAACCCGTCTGTTTGCCGGCGCCAAGGAAAACGACGTTCTGGTAAAATATCAGGAAAATCTCGGCGTCATAAATCTGGATCGCGCGATCGACTGGGGCTGGTTCTACTGGTTCGAGAAACCGCTTTTCTATCTGCTCAACTGGCTGTTCAATCTGGTCGGCAATTTCGGTGTCGCGATCATTTTGATGACCTTCATCGTGCGCGGCATCATGTTCCCGATTGCCCAGAAGCAATTCGCATCCATGGCACAAATGCGCGCGGTTCAGCCGAAAATGAAAGCCATTCAGGCGAAGCACAAGGACGACAAGCAGCAGCAACAGCAGGAAATCATGAAGCTGTACAAGGAAGAGAAGGTCAATCCGCTTGCCGGATGTCTGCCGATCTTCCTGCAGATTCCGATCTTCTTCGCGCTCTACAAGGTGCTGATGCTGTCGATCGAAATGCGCCACCAGCCGTTCATCCTGTGGATCAAGGATCTCAGCGCACCCGATCCGCTGACCCCGGTCAACCTGTTCGGCCTGCTGCCGTTTGATCCGCCGACCTTCCTCGCCGTCGGCATATTGCCGATCCTGATGGGCATTACCATGCACCTGCAGTTCAAGCTCAACCCGGCACCAATGGATCCGATGCAGAAACAGATATTCAGCATCATGCCATGGATATTGGTATTCATAATGGCGCCTTTTGCCGCCGGTCTGCAGCTCTACTGGACGGTGTCCAATACGCTCACCATTCTGCAGCAGAAATGGCTCTATTCGCGCCATCCGCAGATGAAAGAGATGATGGCGAAGGAAGCCGAAGAAAAGGCGCAAAAAGCCGCAGCGGACAAGGCTGCAGCGGACAAGGCAGGGGCATGACGCCGCTTCATCCGAAGCTGTTCTCCGGGCCGATCACTTTTCTGAAAAGTGCGCCGCAGCTGCAATTTTTACCCGATCCGTCGGTGCCGGAAATTGCCTTTGCCGGTCGCTCCAATGTCGGCAAGTCATCGCTGATCAACGCGCTCACCAATCGCAACGGTCTCGCGCGCACGTCAAACACGCCGGGGCGGACCCAGGAACTCAACTTCTTCGATGTTGGCGATCCTCTGGTCTTCCGGATCTGCGACATGCCCGGCTATGGCTATGCCAAGGCACCGCCGAAAGTTGTGCAGAAATGGCGTTTTCTGATCAACGACTATCTGCGCGGCCGGGCGGTATTGAAACGGACGTTTGTGCTGATCGATTCGCGGCATGGCATCAAGCCGGTTGACGAGGAAGTGATGGAAATGCTCGACCGGGCAGCGGTCAGCTATCGGGTGGTCCTGACCAAGGCGGACAAGGTAAAGCAGGAAGCCCTGGATATTACCGCCGAACAGGTCGCGGCGATTGCCAAGAAACATCCTGCGGCGCATCCCGACCTGCTGCTCACCTCTTCAGAAAAAAAGCAGGGCATCGATGAACTGCGGCTAGCCGTTCTGGAAGCCGTGCAGAGCTGACCGACCAAAACCGACCTGCTTGAAGAGGCTTTTCTCGACACAGCCGATCATATTTGATTATGGGGCATATATGAAACTGATAATCGGAAACAAAGCCTATTCCAGCTGGTCGATGCGCGGCTGGCTCGCTTGCAAGCAGTCGGGCCTGTCCTTCGAAGAACTGACCGTACCGCTATATGGCGACGACTGGGACCATGTCCGGGCAGGCGAGAATTTTGCGCCATCCGGCGGCAAGGTGCCGATATTGTGGGACGGCGAGACCGTTGTCTGGGACAGTCTGGCGATCATCGACTGGCTGGCGGACAAGACCCACCGCGACCGCTTCTGGCCGAAAGACGAGACCGCCCGCGGCATGGCCCGTTCGATGGCAGCCGAAATGCACTCCGGTTTCATGGCGCTGCGTCGCCAATGCCCAATGAACACCCGGAAAATTTACGAAGGCCTCTCGTTCAGCGACGAGGTCAAGACCGACGCCGCCCGGGTCATCGAACTCTGGGCGCAGGCTCGCGCGCGCTTTGGCAGCGGCGGTCCCTTTCTGTTCGGCACTTATGGTGCTGCGGATATCATGTATGCGCCGGTGGTCTCGCGCTTCCAGACCTACGGATTTCGCCTGCCCGGCTTCGCCACCAGCTATATGCAGACCATTCTCGATCATGAATGGACCGCGCAATGGATGGAAGCCGCCGAAGAGGAACCCTGGGTGAT
>JAGPVK010000359.1 GCA_018067055.1 Sphingomonadales bacterium
CATTGGCCAAAAAGCAAGCCGAACTGGAGCAGGTCAGCTATGGCGCCGGGCGCGTTGATCTGGACACGGCGCTCAATGCAGCCGTGGCCTTTGCCGAAGCTGAAATCGATCTGCTCGACCGGGAAGCTACGTTGGTTCGCGATACGGTTCGCATCAAATATACTTATGAAAGGACCCAGCCATGACGCTGACATCCATACAAAAAAATAAATGGCGTGCCCTTGTTCTTGTAGCGGTTCTGGCCGCTGGCGGGGGCGGATATTGGTTCGGCACTGGCGGGGCTGGCGAAAGCAGCGAAACCACAGCTACACAGGGCGAAGGGGAGATACTCTATTATTATGATCCGATGTTTCCCCAGCAGAAATTTGACAAGCCGGGCAAATCTCCTTTCATGGATATGCAGCTTCTTCCCAAATATGCGGATGAGGGTAGTGATGGGAATGTAGGAGAACCGGGGATCACCATTGCTCCTGGTATTGCGCAAAATCTGGGTATCCGCACCGCTGAGGCGTTGGTTGGAAAAATTGAATCCAAACTCCGTGTAACGGGAACAATCGAGTTTAACGAACGCGATATTGCCATTGTTCAGGCCAGGTCGGGCGGATTTGTTCAGCGAACCTATCGCCGTGCTCCCAGCGACATTGTGCCCGCTGGAGCTCCATTGGCAGACATATTGGTGCCCGACTGGGGCGGAGCACAGGCGGAATATCTTGCGTTAGCACGAAGCGGCAATGATCGTTTTGCCGCTTCGGCCAAGGAAAGAATGCGGCTGCTCGGCATGCCAGACGATTTGATCCGCCGGGTTGCGCGAACCGGAAGACAGCAAAGCGTTTACACGGTTTCAACGCCCATTGGCGGGGTGATTGAAAGCCTGAGCGTAAGACAAGGCATGACCTTGGCTGAAGGCCAGTCGCTGGCACAAATTAATGGACTGAACACAGTGTGGCTGAATGTCGCCATTCCCGAAGCAAGAGCATCGGAAATTCGGGTGGGACAGCGCGCCGTTGCTGAACTTCAAAGCTTCCCCGATATGGAATTTGCGGGCAAAGTCATCGCCATTCTTCCGTCCGCTGAAACTGAAACCAGAACGCTTACGGGAAGGATCGAACTGGCTAATAGAGGCGGCCGGCTTCGTCCGGGCATGTTCGCTACTGTTGATATGGGTGATACGGGCAGTCCCGCTATCATTGTTCCAAGCGAAGCGATTATCGCGACCGGCGCTCGCAATTTGGTAATGCTGGCAAGCGGCAATGGTCGCTATCGGCCGGCAGAAGTCAAAATTGGCCGCGAAGGCGGCGGGCAAACGGAAATATTGGCTGGCCTGTCACCAGGTGAAAAAGTGATCGTTTCTGGCCAATTCCTCGTCGATTCAGAAGCAAGCCTATCGGGGATCAAAGTGCGCCCGATTGATGGTGATCAGAAAAGCGCGCCCACAAAAATGTCCGACTATCAAACCTCAGGCAGAATTGAAGCGATCAAAAGCGGTGCGGTCACCTTGTCGCACGAACCGGTGCCTGCTCTCAAATGGCCGGCTATGACGATGGACTTCAAACTCGCCAAACCGGGTTTATTGCGCGGCTTTAAAAAGGGCGACCGCGTGACCTTCCGCTTCATGCAAATGAAAACCGGATCAACCATCACCAGTATTAGCCGCGCCGAGGCCAGCCAATGATCGATAAGGTCATACGCCTCAGCGTAAAAGCACGCATGTTTGTCCTGCTGATAATGGCAGCATTGCTGGCTTCGGGTATCTGGGCGGTCAGAACCATGCCGGTCGATGCCCTGCCGGACCTTTCCGATGTCCAGGTCATCATCCGCACCTCCTATCCCGGGCAAGCACCGCAGATCGTCGAAAATCAGGTAACCTATCCGCTCGCGACGACAATGCTGTCGGTTCCGGGATCACGCGCGGTGCGCGGTTATTCATTCAATGGAGACAGCTATGTCTATGTGCTGTTCGATGACAGCACCGATCTCTATTGGGCGCGTTCACGGGTTCTGGAATATCTTAATCAGGTTCAGGCCGATCTGCCCGCCGGCGTTGTCCCGACGCTAGGGCCAGATGCTACCGGGGTCGGCTGGATTTATGAATATGCCCTTGTCGACCGAACAGGGCGCAACGACCTGTCCCAGCTTCGCTCGTTGCAGGACTGGTTTCTTCGCTATGAATTGCAGACCATTCCCGGCGTTGCCGAAGTCGCGTCCATCGGCGGCATGGTCAAGCAATATCAGGTTGTGCTCGACCCCGACCGGATGGTGTCTCTGGGAATTGATCAGGACAGCGTCATCAAGGCCATTCAGAACGCCAATATGGAGGTCGGCGGTTCCATCGTGGAGATGGCAGAACGCGAATATATCGTGAGGGCCAACGGCTATCTAGAAAATCTTGATGATTTCCGGGCCATCCCGCTAAAAACGGCGCGCGGTGGCGTTCCGGTCACTCTGGGCGATATCGCGCGCATACAGATCGGTCCCGAAATCAGACGCGGGATAGCGGAACTGAACGGTGAAGGCGAAGTGGCTGGCGGCGTCATCATCTTGCGTTCGGGCAAAAACGCCCGCGAAACGATTGCTGGCGTCAAAGAGAAACTCGCGACGCTCAAGCAGAGCCTGCCACCGGGCGTCGAGATAGTGACGACCTACGACCGATCCGAACTGATCGACAAGGCGGTCGATAATCTCACCACGAAATTGCTCGAAGAGTTCATTGTCGTTGCCATTGTCTGCGCATTATTCCTTTGGCACGCCCGCTCTGCACTCGTGGCAATTTTAACCCTGCCGCTTGGTATATTGATCGCTTTTCTGGTGATGCGCTTTCAAGGGATTAATGCTAATATCATGTCGCTTGGCGGAATTGCCATTGCCATTGGCGCGATGGTCGATGCCGCCATTGTCATGATCGAGAACGCGCACAAGCATCTTGAAAAATGGCAGAATGACAACCCGGATGCCGAGATGCCGGGCGAAAAGCGATGGCAGCTGATCGTTGACGCGGCGGTTGAAGTTGGCCCCGCGCTATTCCTCAGCCTGCTGATCATCACCTTTTCATTCCTCCCGATTTTTACTCTGGAAGGTCAGGAAGGGCGATTATTCTCTCCGCTGGCATTCACAAAAACCTACGCGATGGCCGGCGCTGCCATTCTCTCGATCACCCTAATCCCGGTT
>JAGPVK010000361.1 GCA_018067055.1 Sphingomonadales bacterium
CGTTTACGGCTATTTTGCTGCCCTGACCGTCGCTCCCGCGCTGCGCGATTTTGCCGTATCGATCGGCATTTCCAACGCCTCATCCGAATCCGCCCTGGCGGCTGGTCTGGTGATGGGGATCATGATCATTCCGTTCGTTTCGTCGATGGCCGATGACAGCATTGCTGCCGTGCCCAGCGCCATGCGCGATGGATCCTTGGCGATGGGGGCCACCCATAGCGAAACCATCAAAAAAGTGCTCATTCCTGCCGCTCTGCCGGGTGTTGTCGGCGGTGTCCTGCTCGCCGTGAGCCGCGCGATTGGCGAAACCATGATCGTGGTGATGGCCGCCGGCCTCGCCGCCAATATGACAGCCAATCCGTTTTCCAGTGTCACCACCGTTACGACACAGATCGTGCAGTTGTTGACCGGTGACCAGGAATTCGACAGTCCCAAGACACTGGCTGCCTTTGCTCTGGGTCTTGTCCTGTTCATCGTGACCTTGCTGCTCAATCTGATCGCCTTGCGCGTCGTCAAAAAATATCGGGAAGCATATGAATAGTCTAACCGAAACCAAACGTCGTCCGACCGACTGGCAAGGTGCCGAAATGCAGAAGCGCATCGCCGGGCGCTACGCGGCGGAACGCCGATTCAAGGCCATGGGTATCACAGCGATCGTGCTGTCAGCCGGTTTTCTGGCATTTCTGCTGATCGTCATGGTCGGCAATGGCTTCCGGGGCTTTACCCAAACGGAATTGCCGGTCGAGATAGATTTTCCCGCTGTCACCAGCGGCGCTTCACCGAGTCAGTTCGAGGGTCCCAATGCTGAGGCCAATTTGCAAGTCATGGGACTGCGCGAAATTGTCGAAAGCAGCATAGAAATCCAATATGGTCGGGAGGGCAGCGATCTGTTCTCGCCGGGCGCATGGACCTCTGTGAGTGCCAAGATTCTGGCCAGCCCGGATATCGTCAGGCAGAAAGCGACGGTATATCTACCGGTCAATTCGGAGATTGACGTCGCCTACAAGGATGCTGGCAATCCCGAAGCCGAGCAGAAAGTTCAGGCATTACGCGATAAATTCTCGACCGGATTCAACTGGAATTTTCTCAGCAACTCCGACGCCACCGACCCGATGCAAGTCGGCATCTGGGGCGCGTTCAAGGGCTCGCTGATCACCATGATCGTGACCTTGTTGCTGGCCTTCCCGGTCGGCGTGCTCGCTGCACTGTATCTCGAGGAATATGCACCGAAGAACCGGTTGACCGACCTGATCGAGGTCTCGATCAACAATCTGGCGGCTGTGCCGTCGATCATCTTTGGCCTGCTTGGTCTGGCGGTATTTCTGAACTTCTTTGGCATGCCGCGATCCGGCGCGCTGGTTGGCGGCCTGACGCTGGCGCTGATGACCATGCCGGTGATCGTCATATCCGGACGTAACGCGGTAAAATCGGTTCCGCCTTCCATCCGGGAAGCCGCGCTGGGTATTGGCGCAAGTCCGCTGCAGGTCGTGTTTCACCATGTTCTGCCACTCGCCCTGCCCGGCATTTTGACCGGAACCATTATCGGAATGGCCCGGGCGCTTGGCGAAACCGCGCCGTTGCTGATGATCGGGATGCGGGCTTTCATCGCAACGCCGCCGAGCGGTATAACCGACCCGGCGACGGTCTTGCCAGTGCAGATTTTCCTCTGGTCCGACGAGGTCGATCGCGGCTTTGTCGAGAAGACCTCCGCGGCAATCATTGTGTTATTATTGTTCCTCCTGATCATGAATGCGCTGGCGATTTATCTGCGCAATCGTTTTGAAACCCGCTGGTAGATATACCGGTGGATGACGATCAGAAAATACTCGAACCGAGCGAAAGCGTAAATATGACAGATTCGGCCAAGACAGGCATGACCACCGAAAGCGGAACGCCGAAAATGACGGCGCGCAATGTTGATGTTTTCTATGGCGACAAGCAAGCGATCAACAATGTGTCGATCGATGTGAACATGGACAGCGTAACCGCATTTATCGGACCATCCGGCTGTGGCAAGTCGACCTTTCTGCGCTGCATGAACCGGATGAACGACACCATTCCGATCGCGCGAGTCACCGGCGAAATCAAGCTGGAGGGCGAGGACATCTATTCATCGAAGATGGATGTTGTGCAGTTGCGAGCCCGGGTTGGCATGGTTTTCCAGAAACCCAACCCCTTCCCCAAATCGATCTATGACAATATCGCTTATGGCCCGCGCATCCACGGCCTTGCGACCGGCAAGGAAGATCTGGACGAGATCGTCGAATCCTCCCTGCAGCGCGCTGGCCTGTGGGGTGAAGTGAAGGATCGGCTGCAGGACAGCGGCACCGCGCTGTCGGGTGGTCAGCAGCAGCGCCTGTGCATTGCCCGCGCCATTGCGGTTGATCCCGAAGTGATCCTGATGGACGAGCCCTGTTCGGCGCTCGATCCGATAGCAACCGCCAAGATCGAAGAACTGATTCACGAATTGCGTGGAAAATATGCTATCGTCATTGTCACGCATAATATGCAGCAAGCCGCGCGCGTTTCCCAAAAAACGGCTTTTTTCCACCTCGGCACTCTAGTTGAATATGGCGAAACGACTGACATTTTCACCAATCCGCGGGAAGAAAAGACGAGGGATTATATCACTGGTCGCTACGGCTGACCTATCGATGAACAGGAACAATGATTGTGAATAGTGGCACAGAACATACCGTCAAAGCCTTCGATTCGGATATCAACGAGTTGCGGGGCATGGTTGCCGAAATCGGTGGGCGCAGCGAACAGGCGATTGCCAAAGCGATGCGGGCGCTGGAAAATAGCGATCTCGATCTGGCGGCTGAAGTCGTCCGGGAAGACCGGCTTATCGACGATCTCGAAAAACGGATTGACGAGCTGACATTCCAGACGATCGCGCTGCGCGCGCCGATGGCAGATGACCTCAGGGAATTGATCGCCACGTTCAAAATATCCGGCGTGGTTGAACGGATTGGCGATTATGCAAAAAATATTGCGAAACGGGTTCCGCTTGTCACCCAGACGCACCGGCTGAGACCGATCTCGCTGCTGCCGTCGATGTCGAAAATTGCCAGCGAACTGGTCCGCGACTCGCTCGACGCCTTTGCTCGCCGCGATGCAGAACTGGCGATGGAAGTGAACCGGCGCGATCAGATCGTCGACGATTTCTACAACAGCATCTTTCGCGCCGTGATCACCCATATGATCGAAAATCCGAAGGATATCGGCGAAGCAGCGCATCTGCTGTTCATCGCCAAGAATTTGGAACGGATCGGCGATCATGCAACCAATGTTGCCGAGATGGTCTATTTTGCTGCAACCGGTGAACCGATGCCCGAGCGCACCCGAGGAGAGAACCCGACGACGCAGCTAGATGACGCGATAAATGATGAGGCCGACTGATGGTAAATGCGAAATTATTGCTGGTCGAAGATGATGCCGCGCTAGCGGAACTGTTGACCTGGAACTTCAAGAAAGAAGAATATGATGTCATCCACACACCCGATGGCGAGGAAGCGCTGTTGCTGGTGCAGGAACATCGGCCGGACGTGATATTGCTCGACTGGATGCTGGAAAGCCTGTCCGGAATCGAAGTGTGCCGCCGCCTGCGTCGGTCTTCGGAAACGGCCAATATTCCCATCATCATGCTGACCGC
>JAGPVK010000426.1 GCA_018067055.1 Sphingomonadales bacterium
AAGATGTTTTGTACCACAGATAATGTAACTTGCCTGTTGCAGTCTTAAACCACCCTTTTATACTGAATAAAAATACAGTATTGGAGATTCGAGGGTGGAGTTCCTTCTTGCTACGTCAGAGTTTGAAATCAGGGGCCACTGCTATGAAGGGTTCCCGATTCTTCTCAAAGCCAATCATGATGTGTTTGTCGAAGGAATGGAATTTCTCGTTCATCACTGCTTAAAACGTGGAAGTGTGCAAAGCCGAGGTAGCTGGGAAACGTTTGGAAGAGATCTGTGTGATTATTTCGAGTTCATCGAAGCCAATGGGTTTGATTGGAGAGAGCTTGATCACCGAAATCACGAAACTCTGTTAGCCCTGTATCGGGACATTTCCTTTGATCGATTTAACCTCAATGCCTCAACCGTCAATCGACGACTTCTTCTAGTAATCAAGTTCTATCAATTTGCTCTCAAGCAAGGTTGGGTAAGCACACTGCCTTACGACCTTGAGACAGTGAGAGTGAGGCAGACAAAGGGTTTCCTGACACACACAGATACCTCCGGGGGATATGCAGTAAAGCCGGATGTGCTGCTGAAAACCACGCCAACCAGGATCAAAGTCCTCAACAAAGAGCAGGTCGATGAGCTGCTCAAAACTATCAAGAACAAAACTCTCCGATTGATCGTTCGGTTGGCATTGCTGACGGGTTTGCGAAAAGAAGAGCTGCTGACGTTTCCAGTTACCTCTGTGTCGGCACCTCAGTCGGTCTCGGCCCGGAGTCATGTGAAGGTTGAGCTAGATCCCCAACAGATGAAAACCAAGGGAGACGTTCCACGGACGATCCATGTGCCTATTTCATTGATGGCGGATCTCTGGGATTACCTGATCCACGAACGTCATGAGACGATTAGACAGCGCGGGACGCACCCGAAGACGCTCTTTGTCACGGCAAAGGGAAAACCCTGGAGTATTCGGACCTCACTCAACAATCAACTGAACAGACTGGACTTATCGTTTGCCTGTCATCCCCATGTACTGCGTCATACCTATGCGACACACACACTGAAATCGCTGATGACCCGCAAAAGCAATACGTTCAATCCGTTGCTCTATGTGAGAGATCGACTGGGGCACAGTAGCATCGTGACCACCGAAAAATACCTGCACTTTCTAGATGATATCGAAGACGATCTGCGCACCAGCTATCAGGAGGAAATTGAGGACACGGCCAAGGAGGTAGCCTGCGCATGAAAAAAGACTTTACGTTGGTGAGCCAGGAAACTGGGGTGCAGGACGCCGGCAAATCCACGAGTGCAGCGAAGGTCAGTATCGTCGATCAGATGATACCCTCAAATCCGGCAAACACCGTGGTTTCTTTTCCCGAAAGTGCCTCCTCTATAAGAACCGCTGACTTCGGGCCGTTTTACGGTCAGGGCTATGACGACATCACTGCGGCCTGTCAAAGTGCGATTGAAAAGCTGGTTGCTGAGAGCTTGGAGACGAAGGGTAACTCCCTGGCGGTTACAACCGTTGTAGGTTACTGGCTGTACGGTTTTCGCAAAGCTACGCCGTTTCTTTCTTTGCTTCATACAGCCAGTGGCAAAAACCTCTCCATGGGGGACCTGAACACCCATACAATCAATCAGTTCGTGCAGTACCTGAGAAACGAGCCCATCGGATACGTCACGCAAAAGAGCTATTACACGAAGGCCATAGCCCTGCTCAGAGCCTGTTATCGTTTCGGCTTTTGGCCGGAAGTGGATATTAAAACGGTGTGGCCAGCCAACCCCTTTCCGAACTCCAACAAGCGTTCCAAAGGTCAGAAAGCGCTCAGCAAGAACGAGAAACGACGGGTGGTCAAAGCCCTGCGAAAAGAAATGGAACGGATCGTGGCACACTCTGAGCCGCTAGACAGCTACGATCTCGCGGTGGGTGTGCTTTCCATCGCATTGTCTACGGGTATGAATTGTACGCCCATTCTGGAGCTGGTGACGGACTGCGTGCAGCCCCACCCGTTAAAGTCCAACCTTCGGCTTCTGGTGAGCTTTAAGCGCCGTGGAAATGCCACTCAGGTTGTCGCCTTGAGAAAATCCGAGGAAGTGACCGAGATGGCCAGTATCCATTTGTACGTGGCTGATGCCATTGATCTGATCGTTGAGCGAAACGCGAGCATCCGACGCCAGTTCAGTGACCCGAATCGCTTGCTGGTTTATGAATCCACGAGCAAGCGTTACCAGCAGAAACCAGTCCGGCTGACCAAGAATATGCTTACAGAAAGAGTCAACAGGCTCGTTGATGAACACCAGCTCCAGACCGACGATGGAAGGCCGCTCAAACTGAATATTAGTCGATTGAGACAAACGCTCCTGAACCGCGTCTGGGAAATGTCTGGACAAGACCCTTTGGCGGCGGCCAGAACGGGCCGACACACCATCTCAACAGGGAACGCTCATTATTGGGAAGCTCCTCCGGAGGCCGAAACGAATATGCGGTTCTTGGGCGAGGCCCGCGTTCAAGAACTTCTCAGCGCATCCACCATCATCACCAGTGATCGGACCCCCGTGGCGTCCTGCCAAGATGCGCGGCGGGGGCATCGCGCTCCAAAAAACGGTGAGCCCTGTCAGGACTATTTAGGATGCTTCCGGTGCAAGAGCTTTGTCGTCACCGGCGATGACCTCTATCGCCTGTTCAGCTTCTACTGGGCCGCCCTGCGAAACTACGACAGCTTTGGTGGCAAGCGCTGGACCAAATACCTGAAGCAAGTCGTTCGGCTGATCGATGAAGAGATTGCGCCCCACTTTGATGAGACTCAGGTGAACGAGCAGCGCGAAAAAGCGAAGACGAATCCACACCCCTTCTGGCGAGACCTGAGCATGGCGAGGATGGTGATATGAGCATGGTATCCAAGGCAGTGGTGCTGGCCGACCGTCAACGGCTTCGGGAAACCCTGCCGAGCGGCGAAGGCTTACTCGGCATTGTCACCACCGATCGGGCAGAGGGGGTACTGTATGTGCTGTCTCGCTACGAAGACATGGTTTGGTGGTTACCGAAGACCGGTTGCCCGACAAGTCTCGTGGACTGCAAGCGCAAGTTGGATTTTGCCCGCATCAGATGTAAACAACTCCGGTCCGAATCCAAAGCAGTCATGGCGAGACTGATCTGGGCAAACACGAAGTTAGCGGTCTCAACAGTTTCTGGCCAGTTCATGAAACTTGTGGTTTGGTTGAACTGGCTGCACGACCAGGGTATCCGAAGCCTTGCCCAAGTCACGCCTATGGTTGCAGACCGCTATGTTCAACACGTAAACCAGCTCACCTCACCTAACAGGATCGGTGGGCCTCTGGCTCCTGGCACGAAAGCACAACGACTCCTGGTTGTGGAGACGTGCTGGCGCCACCTGCTGGATACACCAAACGGTTTCGACCACCCCTGGCCCGAGAACTCCGCAAGTGCGCTGGCCAAATTGAAACAAGCAACTAAACCGAAAACCGACATCATTCCGGAAGAGGTGCTGCACCCCCTCTTCCAACAGTCCGAATCCCTGTTGAGCAGGGCTACCGAGTTGCTGGGACATCGAGACGCGGTGGGCGACTATCAATTACGCTACAAAAACCTATCTGGTCAGATAAAGGAAAAATCTCGCTTCCTGAAAACCCGCGGCTGGGATCTGGGTTTTGGAGCCTTAAACAACGCCCTTCGCGAGCTGCGCGATGGTTGCTTCGTGATCATTCTGGCCACCACCGGCATCCGGGCTCATGAGTTGGGCAACATCAGGCGGGATCACTGGTACAGCGAGGTTCGGGATGGTGAGCGTTTTTACTTCCTCGGCTCGCGCTCGGATAAAACACATGAGGGCGAAACGTCATGGCTGTGCCCCGAGATCGCCATTCACGCCGTGAAGACGCTCGAACGGCTTTCAGAGCCCTTGCAAATTGAGCTTGAACAGGCGCTGGAACATGCCATAGAAGTCGGTGATCATCAGGAGGTGACTCGCTTACAGGAGTGTTCCGAGTGTGTTGGGCTGACTAGAAGCATGAAAAAGGGTAATCCCATAAGCGTGATCAGTTGGCAATCATTGGATGATCGTCTGAAGAGATTTGCAACAGGCCTAAAGCTTGACTGGAAACTAGCATCGCACCAGTTTCGCCGTACATTTGCGAATTACGTTGTCCATCACAAGCTAGGCGACCTTCGGTACCTGCGAGACCACTTCAAGCACTGGAGCCTGGATATGACCATCTTGTATGTAATGAACGAGGCGCAGGATCTGGAGCTTTATGATGAAATCTATGCCGCATTTGAGGAAAAGCGTCAAGCCATCGTCGGTCACTGGCTGGAGCCGGACACACCGCTCTCCGGTGGCATGGGGGAGCATGTCCGTCAGATGCGAAGCCGTACCGAGAAGACTCGCACCTATAAAGATCGTCGGGAAATGGTTCAGGCCGTCAGTGAACTGGTGTACTTGCGGTCCACAGGCATTGCCTGGTGCACCAATGACACCGGCGTAGACTGTGCAGGTGGCCAGTGCGAGAACTGTGAGCACGGTTGCATTGACGATAACCACAAGCCGTTCTGGGAAGGCCTTTACCAGCAACAAATTGAGCTGCGCCAGATCGAGGATCTGGACGCCTCGGGATCGAAGACCGTCGAAAGGACCATGGATCGATGCGAGAAGGTCCTGGCCGATCTCGGCGTAGACATCAACCGCCTCAAGGAGCAACTGGCTGATGTCGAAACCATCTGAGTCAGAGACTCACAAACGAATCCGCATGGCCATCGTGCGACTGGAAAAAGGCCAGCCCAAGTTAGTTGAGAAAGGGCGGAAGGTCTCGGTGGCTGCCGTGGCTGAGGAAGCTGGAGTCAGTCGTGCCCTGATTCACAAAGACTATCCTGACTTGATGGAACGCATCCGGGGCAATGCCAACAAAGCGATCCAGAGCCAGCGTGACGAGAAGCATCTCCAGCTCAAACAGGAGCGCTTCAAGAATCGTCAGCTACGTTCAAAGATCGTGGATCTAACGGAGCAGCGCAATGCACTTGCCTCAAAAAACGCTACCTTGGCACTCGAAAACCGTCGTCTGTTGGCTATTTTAGAGAGTAAAAACGTGACAGTTTTTAGGGGGAAACCGAGTGAGTAGTGCTATACATATTTTGGCCGCCCGGTATTAAACA
>JAGPVK010000481.1 GCA_018067055.1 Sphingomonadales bacterium
GATCGGCGATCCCTTGTCGGTCTTCGCCGCCGGATTGACCACGTCATTGGCGCCAATGATGAAGGCGACATCGGCCTGGGCAAATTCGCTGTTGATATCCTCCAGTTCGAACACTTCGTCATAGGACACATTCGCTTCGGCGAGCAGCACGTTCATATGGCCCGGCATCCGGCCCGCGACCGGGTGGATCGCATATTTGACGCTGACGCCCTGCTCTTTCAGCATGTCGCCCATTTCACGAAGCGCGTGCTGGGCCTGCGCCACCGCCATGCCATAGCCCGGAATGATGATCACGCTTTCCGCCTGTTTCATCATATAGGCAGCATCCTCGGCCGAACCGCGTTTCCATGGCCGGTCGATCTTGGCCGCGCCATCGCTTGGCCCGCTTTCCGCGCCAAAGCCGCCCGCGATCACGCTGATGAAGCTGCGGTTCATTGCCTTGCACATGATATAGGACAGGATCGCACCGGACGAGCCGACCAGCGCGCCGGTAATGATCATCGCCGTATTGCCAAGGGTGAAACCCATCGCCGCCGCCGCCCAGCCGGAATAGCTGTTCAGCATCGACACCACCACCGGCATATCCGCGCCGCCAATCGGGATGATCAGCAGGAAACCGATCAGGAAACTGAGCCCGACGATGGTCCAGAATATCGCGCCTGTGCCAACCGTCGGCGCAATCGCGAAATAAGCGGTCAGGCCGATGATCCCGGCCAGCACGCCCAGGTTGAGGACATGGCGCATCGGCAGCATGATCGGCGCACCCGACATATTGCCGTTGAGTTTCAGAAAGGCGATCACCGAACCGGAGAAGGTAATCGCACCAATGGCAACGCCAAGGCCGAGTTCGACGCGGCTGACCGTCAATATTTCACCCGCCCCATCCAGAATGCCAAAGGCATTTGGATTGAGATAGGCGGCAATCCCGACCAGCACGGCGGCCATACCGACGAGACTGTGAAACGCAGCCACCAGCTGCGGCATGTCGGTCATCGCGATCCGGCGCGCGGTAAAGAAACCGATCGCGCCACCAATGGCGATGGCCCCGGCGATTTCCGGCAGGCTGGCAATGCTATGGGTCCACAAGGTGGTGACCACGGCAATC
>JAGPVK010000482.1 GCA_018067055.1 Sphingomonadales bacterium
ACATCGCGCCCGGCTATGATCATATCACCAGCGGCATCGGCGCCGCCCAGATCGGCTGGTACGGCACCGCGATGCTCTGCTATGTCACGCCCAAGGAACATCTCGGCCTGCCCGACCGCGACGACGTCAAGGTCGGCGTGATCACCTACAAGCTCGCTGCCCACGCCGCCGACCTCGCCAAGGGCCACCCGGCGGCGCAGGTCCGCGACGACGCGCTGAGCAAGGCCCGCTTCGAATTCCGCTGGCGCGACCAGTTCAACCTGTCGCTCGATCCGGAGACGGCGGAAGAATATCACGACCAGACGCTCCCCGCCGAGGGCGCCAAGACTGCGCACTTCTGCTCGATGTGCGGCCCGAAATTCTGCTCGATGAAAATCAGTCAGGAAGTCCGCGACTTCGCCAGCAAGCAGAACCAGAGCGCCGAGGGTTTTATCGCCTCGGAGAAACTGGGTGCAGACACCGCAGCGGCGAGCAAGGCCGCGGCGGAAGCGGGGATGCGGGAGATGGCCGACAAGTACAAGGATATGGGCGACCGGCTCTATCTGCCGGCGGATGAGGTGGAAGAACCAGCGGAGTGAATCATGGGGCATAAAAGCCAGATAATGTATGTCGAATTCAAGCCGGGGGACCTTCACCGTGGTCCGGCCTGGATTACAAAGGTCCGGCAGACAAAAACGGGCCGCGGCATATATTTCAAGGACAAGTTGCTGGTGCGCGCGAACGGGGTGAGAGGCAATTTCATCGACGAGGAAACGGGCGAAGAATATTGGGTGTCCGGCGTGAAGAAAAATGGTCAGGACCGGCACCGCTGGGGTGGCGGACCCGTGGAGGTCGACGAGGATATTCGTGCGGAATATGAAAAGTTGGTTGGAAAAGCAGACTGATCCGTCAGGGATTTCGTCATCCTGAACTTGTTTCAGAATCCCTTGAGACTGCGAACCTCCGCCCGAGGTCCTCAAACGAGTTCAGGATGACGAGTATATTGCATATGCCACATCCACAAAACGACGCCTAAAGCCCCTCCCCTTCAGGGGA
>JAGPVK010000009.1 GCA_018067055.1 Sphingomonadales bacterium
CGGATACCCATTATTGGCGTGCCGAGCTGCTGGTTGGCAAGAACAGCGACGAGGCCGTGGCTAGCCTCAATCGTGCGTTGGCCATGGACCCGGTGCACAGCGACGCCAATACCGAACTGGTGGATATCTATCTGCAGAAATCGGAAACCAGGAAGGCAAGGCAAGTCATCGAAACGGCGCGATCCAAAGGCATGTCGGATGAAAGCGCTGACGGGTTGCTCGCGCTGGTACTGCAGGCAGAAGGCAAGCAGGAACAGGCAGATGCGCTTTTGACCAGGCTGATCGAGGACGACCCCGAAAGCCTGTCCTTGCTCAATACGCGCTGCTGGCTGCGCGGACGCGGCAATTTCAAACTGGAAGAAGCCCTGGAAGATTGCACAGAAGCGGTGGAACTGTCCAAGGAGCCGGCCAGCTATCTCGATAGTCGTGCCCTGATTTTTTACCGGCTGGGCATGTATGATGATGCCATGGCCGATCTCAACCGGGCTTTGCGTTTAAATCCGTCGCTGAGTTCTTCGCGCTATCTGCGGGCCATGACCCACAAGGCGAAAGGCGATTTGCCTGCCGCATATAATGATTATCGGGCTGCAATTCAGCTCTTCAAGAATGTCCACCTGATTTATGACCGCTTTGGGCTGAGCTACAAATAGAAACGGCGTGGGATCAGCCACGCCGTTTTCTCATTCTTGCGGGATGTGAAATCCCCGATCAATTTTACCCGGGCAAGTTCACTTTGTCTTGCTGTCGGCCTTCTTCTTCGCCGGGGCTTTCTTTTTCTTCGCCTTGGGCGCGGCCGCAGTGACTTCAAAGGTCAGCGCATTGTCCTTCAGATGCACCTTGACCTCGCCGCCGTTCTTGAGCTTGCCGAACAACAGTTCCTCGGCCAGCGGCTGCTTGATCTTCTCTTGGATCAGGCGGCCCATCGGACGGGCACCATAGAGCTTGTCATAGCCGCGCTCGGTGAGCCATGCCTGCGCATCCTCGTCGAGCGTGATATGGACATTCTGGTCGGCCAGCTGCAGCTCGAGTTCGAGAATGAATTTCTCGACCACCCGGGCGACCACTTCTGGCGGTAGATAGGCGAAGGGAACAATTGCATCCAGACGGTTGCGGAATTCCGGCGAGAACATCTTCTTCACCGCTTCGTCGCCAGCATCTTCCTTCGACATATTGCCAAAGCCAATGCCCTCTTTCGCCATGTCGGACGCGCCGGCATTGGTCGTCATGATCAGCACGACATTGCGGAAATCGACCGTCTTGCCATGATGATCGGTCAGCTTGCCGTTGTCCATCACCTGCAGCAGGATGTTGAACAGGTCGGGATGCGCTTTCTCGATCTCGTCGAGCAGCAGCACGCAATGCGGATTCTGGTCGATCGCATCGGTCAACAGGCCACCCTGATCATAACCGACATAGCCCGGAGGCGCGCCGATCAGGCGGGACACGCTGTGCCGTTCCATATATTCCGACATGTCGAACCGCTTGAGCGGGATGCCCATGATCGATGACAATTGCCGCGCGACTTCGGTCTTGCCGACGCCGGTTGGACCGCTGAACAGATAATTGCCGATCGGCTTTTCCGGTTCGCGCAGGCCGGCACGCGACAGTTTGATCGCGCTGGACAGTTTCTTGATCGCCTCGTCCTGGCCAAAGACCACCCGCTTGAGATCCTTCTCCAGATTCTCCAGCGTCTTCTTGTCGTCCTTGGATACCGATTTGGGCGGGATCCGCGCCATCGTTGCGATCACGGCCTCGATATCCTTGGAGGTGATCATCTTCTTGCGCCGCGAAGGCGGCAGCAGCATCTGCATAGCACCGACTTCGTCGATCACGTCGATCGCCTTGTCCGGCAGCTTGCGGTCATTGATATAGCGGGTGGACAATTCCACCGCCGATTTCAACGCATCCGGCGAATAGCGGACCTTGTGATGCTCTTCAAAGGCACCGCGCAGGCCAGCGAGTATCTTGATCGTATCCTCGACCGATGGCTCGTTGATATCGATTTTCTGGAACCGCCGCAGCAGCGCCCGGTCCTTCTCGAAATGGTTGCGGAATTCCTTGTAAGTGGTTGATCCGATGCAACGAATGATGCCGCCGGACAGCGCCGGCTTCAGCAGATTCGATGCATCCATCGCACCGCCGCTGGTCGCGCCAGCACCGATAACGGTGTGGATTTCGTCAATGAACAGAATCGCGTCGGGCATTTTCTCCAGCTCGGAAACAACCTGCTTCAGCCGTTCCTCGAAATCACCGCGGTAGCGGGTTCCGGCGAGCAGCGAGCCCATATCGAGCGAATAGATCACCGCTGGCAGCAATACGTCGGGAACATTGCCTTCGACGATGCGCAGGGCAAGGCCTTCGGCGATCGCCGTCTTGCCGACGCCGGGTTCACCAACATAGAGCGGATTGTTCTTCGACCGGCGGCACAATATCTGAACGGTCCGGTCGACTTCCGCCTGTCGCCCGATCAGCGGATCAATCCGGCCATCGGCGGCTTTCACGTTCAGGTTGACGGTAAACTGGTCGAGCGCGGTCTCTTTCTTGTTCTTTTCTTTCTTTTCCTGCTCGGTATCCATGCCGGACAACTCGGCGGGTTCGGTTGGCTGGCCACCCTTGCCGACGCCGTGGCTGATATAGCTGACCGCATCCAGCCGGCTCATGTCCTGCTGCTGCAGGAAATAGACCGCATAGCTTTCGCGTTCGGAAAATAGCGCAACCAGCACATTGGCCCCGGTCACTTCATCTTTGCCCGATGACTGCACATGCAGGATCGCCCGCTGCACAACTCGCTGAAATCCGGACGTTGGGGAGGGGTCGACGGCTTTCTCGACTTTCAATGAATCCAGTTCGCTGTCGAGATAGAGAATGACCGCGTCTTCCAGTTCACCCAGATCGACGCCGCAGGCGTTCATCACTTGCGACGCATCGCCATCGTCAACCAGTGCGAGAAGAAGATGCTCGAGAGTCGCATATTCGTGGCTGCGATCTGAGGCATTTTTTAGTGCCTGATGCAGGGTTTTCTCGAGCGATTCTGCGAATGATGGCATTTACTTTACTCCAAAATTGGGGCGCTTTTGCCGCCCCGGTTGCCGACACAGATGCAGTTCCATCCGGTTCGGGCTTTAACCAATTGCTTGGTATCTAGATCGTGAGCCGGGCCTTAAACGTCAAGGGTGCCGAGCCCCGGTTCTGCAAGCATTCGGTGAAAGCTGCCAGTTTTTCGTCTCTCTTCTCCTATACGGTTCAAAATGAAACGTCTGAACCTGAATATTATTAAACAAGGTTAACAAATGCTTTAACGAAAGCCAGAATTTATCATCTTTTGAACAGATTTTCCGCACTGGCACGATGGGTCACGGCGAAGTTTTTCTTCGCTTCACAGCGACTTATTTCCGATTTCAACAAGGCAATCCGCTGGTCCAGTTCGTCCACCGAAAATGGGTCCAGATCCTGCTTGACCAGCAAAACCAGCGGATCATTGGCATTACGTGGTAAATTTTCGTCTTCATCCATGAATCGACATGCCTCCTGCATCACAATGTTGACCGCCCGCGCTTTGCTGTCAATAAGGGGTGGAAATAAGGTGAGGTCGCAAATCTCCTGGGGTATATTCAATGGCCGTATCTGAACTGCTGCAAAAAGAAATGACCGCGATCGCGATTAGCGAACCGGGCGGACCGGAAGTCTTGAAATCCGTGACTGTGGCGGTTCCGCAGCCGAAGCCGGGCGAACTGCTGATCCGGGTGGCCGCTGCCGGCGTGAACCGGCCCGACGTAATCCAGCGCATGGGCTTTTATCCTGTGCCGCCGGGGGCATCGCCGCTGCCAGGTCTGGAAGTATCGGGTACCGTCGTGGCGCTGGGCGAGGGCGTTGGCCCAGAATGGATCGGTCGCAAGATTTGCGCGCTGACCAATGGCGGTGGCTATGCCGAATTTTGCGTCGCACCGGTCGGCCAATGTCTGGAGGTTCCGGACAGCCTGACCATGGCCGAAGCGGCCGCACTGCCAGAGACCCTGTTCACCGTCTGGGGCAATTTGTTCAATCGCGGCTTTGCCCGCGAAGACGAAACCGTGCTGGTCCATGGCGGTACCAGCGGTATCGGAACAATGGCGATCATGCTCGGCAAGCTCTTTGGCCTGACCGTCATCGTGACCTGCGGCAGCGATCAGAAATGCACCGCCGCCAAGCAGATTGGTGCCGATCACGCGATCAATTACAAAAGCCAGGACTTTGTCGAAGTGATCAGTAAGATCACCGACGGGCAGGGTGTTGACGTCGTGCTCGATATGGTCGCGGGCGACTATGTCGCGCGTAATCTGCAATGTTTGAAGGAAGATGGTCGTCATGTAACGATCGCGGTCCAGGGCGGGGTGCAGGCTACGCTCAACATGGCGCATGTGATGATGAAGCGGCTGATCCTCACCGGCTCTACGCTGCGGCCGCAGTCGGCAGAGCGCAAGGCGCTGCTTGCCGATGAATTGCATCGCTATGTCTGGCCCGATGTTGAAGCGGGCAAATTGAAGCCGGTGATGGACGAAGCTTTCCCGCTCGCCGACGCCGCCAAGGCCCATGCCCATATGGAAGCTGGCGATCATATCGGCAAGATTGTGCTGATAGTCGAATAGACCCGCAGCCCCCGGCATCGCGCCATGAGCGACGAACCTGATTTTCACGGCGCGAAAGTCGCGGTCTTCATCGACGATCAAATATTGGTCTATCGTCGCGACAACAAAGCCGACATCCCGTTCCCCGATATGCTCGATCTACCCGGTGGCGGTCGCGAACAGGGCGAAAGCGGCGCAGAATGCGTTGCCCGCGAAACATTTGAAGAATTTGGCATAAGCATTGCGATGGATGCGTTTGAGCTTGTCCAGACCTACCCGAATTGGCGCGGGACCGGGCATGTTGCCTTGTTCTTTGTCTGCCACCTGTCGCCCGATATATTGACCGATATTGTCTTTGGCGATGAAGGTCAGGGCTGGCAAGTCATGCCGGTTGCTGAATTTCTGGCTAGCGATCGGGCGGTTCCTCACCTGCAATACCAGCTGCAGGAATATCTGAAAATCTGGGCCTGATTCCCGGTTTTCCGTCACTAAAGCTTCATAAAATGGGAATCGGGCTGTAACATTCGAAGCGTAAGGCCGTGCCCATGGATAGTTTCCATCGGAGTTTTTTATGGCCAAGCATTTCCCCCCTTTTTCCAAAGCCGATATTCCGCTGCTTGATGTCGATCGCTATGAAGCGCGCCTCAAGCGCAAGCCTCGGGTGCATGCGCGGGACCGGACCCGATACCGGACGATCTGGATTTCCGACATCCACCTGGGTACGCGGGGCTGCAATGCCGACCTGCTGATCGATTTCCTCGACCATGTCGATAGCGACACCCTCTATCTGGTCGGCGATATCATCGACGGCTGGCGGATGAAGAAGCGCTTTTTCTGGCCGGACAGCCATAATGATATTATCTGGCGGATATTGAAACGGGCGCGGCGCGGCACACGGATCGTCTATATTCCCGGCAATCATGACGAGATGTTTCGCCAGTTCACCGGGTTGAATTTTGGCGGCGTCGAAATCCGCCGGTCGGCGATCCACGAGACCGCTGATGGCCGCCGCTTGCTGGTGTTGCACGGTGATGAATTCGACACGGTGATGCTGGCGCACCGCTGGCTCGCCGTTATCGGCGATGCGGCCTATGTTTCGCTGATGCGCCTGAACTGGCTGGTCAACAAGATACGCAACCGGCTTGATCTGCCTTATTGGTCGCTGTCGAAAATGGCCAAGCACAAGGTCAAGAATGCGGTCGAGTTTATCGGGCGCTACGAAGAAACAGTCGCCAAGGCAGCGGAAAGTCGCGGCGTTGATGGCGTGGTCTGCGGTCATATTCACACCGCCGAGCATCGCATGATCAAGGGCATCGAATATTATAATGACGGGGACTGGGTCGAAGGCTGCACCGCTCTTGTCGAATGCGACGATGGCAATATGCAAATTCTCCATTGGGCCGACGAAATCAAGGCGCGCAAGGAGCGCGAAGAACAGCCGGTGCGGTTGATGTCGGTCGGTGGCGGCTTGGATCAGGCGGCATGAAGGTCGCGCTGGTGACCGATGCCTGGCATCCGCAGGTCAATGGCGTGGTCCGGACGCTGGATACGGTGGTCGCGCTGTTGCGCGATCGGGGACATGAGATATTGGTGATTTCGCCCGACCAATATCGCTCGATACCCGCGCCAAGCTATCCCGAAATTCGCCTTTCTTTTGCGCGGTCCCGGACCATTGGCCAGCGGATTGAGGCCTTCGGTGCGGACGCCGTGCATCTGGCAACCGAAGGTCCGCTCTGTATCCAGGCGCGCCGCTGGTGCCGCAGAAAAGGCCGTCCCTTCACAACCGCTTATCACACACAGTTCCCGGAATATCTGGCCAAGCGAACCAGAATGTCGCCGCGGATATTCTGGCCCTTTATCCGCTGGTTTCACCAAGAGTCCGAAGCGATCATGGTTTCGACCGAAAGCGTCCGTCAACAGCTGCGCAGTGAGAATCTCACCCATACCCACCACTGGAGTCGCGGCGTCGATCTGCAGAATTTTCGTGCCGATGCACCGCCACCCGCGGAATATCAGCACCTCGCCAGACCGATCCAGCTCTATGTCGGGCGAGTGGC